>NZ_DAISHJ010000101.1:0-19315 GCF_036822615.1 Aggregatilinea sp.
CTACCGGCCAAACGATTATGCTCAAAAGTGTCGTTCTCCCAGAACTTGATTGGAGGGGGGCCGGGGGTGAGGTTTCTTAGCTGCCCCCTCGCCGCGATCCCGCTACTCGTAGCGCAGGACGTTGAGCGGCTTCTCGCCCGACGCGCCCCAGGCCGTGACGATCGCCGCCACCAGCGCGATGGCGACGCACAGGCCCATCAGCGCGAAGGCCGTGCCATACGGGATGACCTCGCCCAACTGCCCGCCGAAGGTCCGGACCAGCAGGTACAGCAGCGACACCCCGCCGATCAGGATGCCGATCAGCCCGCCGATCAATCCCATCAGGCCATATTCCATCAGCAGCATGCCCAGCACGCGCTCGCGCTGCAAACCGACCGCCTTCATGATGCCGATCTCGCGCCGCCGTTCGAGCGTGGTCAGCGCGACCGAGTTGGCGATCACCACGCCGCCCGTGAACAGGGCCAGCGCCGCGACCAGGATCGGCAGGGCCGTGAACTGGTCGATCAGGCTGTTGATCAGGTCGTTGATCAGCGACGTTTCCAGCACGAACACGCCCGGCACTTCGGTCAGCGAGCGCCGCAGCGCCCCGATCTGGGCGTCGTCCACGTCCACGATGCTGAAGACCGCACTGGGGGCCATGTCACCGAAGGCATCGATCGGCGCGTAACTGGATGCGCCAAACGACACCTCAACCTGCCCGCTGGTGCGATCCGTCATGCCGACCACTTCCAACGTGATCTCGCGTGCCTGCGACGATCCACCCGTCAGCGGGCTGCCCTCGGAGCCGCCCACACGGAAGGTCAGTTTGTCGCCCACGTCGATGCCCGCCGCCAGTGTCGCGCTGTTGGCCGGAATCACCATCACCGGCTTGCCCGCGTCCAGCATGGGAGCGAGCTGGCGGCCCTTGTAGAACGTCAGATCCGGCAGATTGGAGTCCAGCTCGCGCCCGCTGATCATCTGCATCGCATAGTCGAAGTAGTCGGCTTCCTGACTGCCCACCTCGTTTTCGGCGCGCCGCTTGAGCTGGTCGACCGTCAGCGTCTCGCCCGTGCTCACATCTTCCATCGAGACTAGATCGGTTTGGTAGTTGCCCACGACGGCGTAGCTGTTCACGCCATCCAGGTTCGCCAGCCGCGTATCGATCTGGTCGACCACGCCGCTGCCCGCCGCGATCACGATCACGTTGCCGCCGATTTCCTGCTCAAGCACATTGTTGAAGAACTTGGTCACCGTCCCGGCCAGCATCGTGACGAGGCTCAGCGTGAAGACGCCGACCACCAGCGCCAGCAGCGTGGAGGCTTCGCGGCCCTTGGCGGCCAGCATCGAGCGCATCGCCAGCTTCAGGTCCACGAACGGCCCGGTCGGCAGGAAGTGCCCCACGAACCAGATGATCGCCCACAGCAGCACGTAGAGCAGGCCCACCAGGACGAACGTCACGAACAGGAGCAGCATCGCCGGGACGGCGTACCCGAAGATGAAGCCCACGATCGGGAACAGCACCGGGAACAACAGCCACCGGAAGATCCGCAGCAGCAGGTGTTTCCTGGCCCAGCCGCTCAACAGCCCGCCCGAAAGCAGCGTCAGCGCGAAGACTTCGCCCAGGAACACGCCCAACAGGCCGGTCGTCAGGTTGAAGATGCGGATATCGCGGATGCTGTCGGGGATCTCCGTCTCCTCCGGCGGATTGTCCATCTGCTCGAGGGCCGTGTCGTACACTTCGCCCACGGTCGAACCCACGTCGAGCAGATCGCGCACGAGCACCTGTGCGACGATGCTCAGCGCCAGCATGACCAGCAGAATCGCGGCGAAGGTCCGCGCGCGGCCCGCCTTCGGCATGACCGAATCGGTCGGGCGCAGCACGAGATTGGGGCGCACCTGCCCCGCCGCCAGCGTCGGCATCAGGCCGAAGATCGCAGTCACGATCACGCCCACCACCAGTCCCGTGACCGGCGGCGTCAGCGTGAAGCGGAAGGACAGTTCCTGGCCGAGCAGCGTTTCGCCGCCGCTCTTCAGGATCAGCGCCGCGATCCAGCCCAGCACGATCCCGATCAGGCTGCCCGCGATGCCCATCACGATCGCTTCCACCAGGAACAGCATCGTGATCTGCTCGCCTTCCAGACCGATCGTCTTCAGCACGGCGACCTCGGTCGTGCGGCGGCGCACAATCACCAGCATCGTGTTCACGATGCCGATACCGCCGATCAGCAGCGAGATCAGACCCATGATGATCACCGTCTGGCCCAGAATGTCCGAGATCTGCGAGTTCAGTTCTTCCAGATCGCCGGTCGTGGTGGTGCTCAGATATGGGAAGCGCTTATCGAACGCGTCGTTGATCTCCTCCGCGCGCGACGGATCTTGCAGCCGGAGGTATAACACATCGCCGCCCGGCTCGATGTCGCTGAACAGATCGACCGCATCCTGGTCCAGGTAGTAATACCCGAACAGCGCGTTCAGCGGGTTCTCCATCGCGCTCTCGGCGGAAGTCGGCACGATGCCGCGCACGGTGAAGTCCTCGCTAGCTCCGGCCACGCGCACGACGTCGCCCACCTGCACGTCCAGCTCGTCGGCCAGATTGCGGCTCAGCACGATGTCAGTCGGCGCTTTGATCGCGTCGGCCAGCGACAGCCCATCTTCCGTCTCGATGTGCCCGTAGAACGGGTACACCTGCGTATCGACGAGGTAGGGCATGACGACCGATTGGTTGGTGTCTTTGGCGGGCGCGTTGATCGAGATCCCGCTCGTCACGCTCGTCATGGCCTGCCGGTAGGTCAGTTCAACCTGGCCCGGATAGCGCGTGTCGAGCCATTCGCGGATCTGCGCGATGCCCGACGGCGGGAAAAGGTGCTGACCGAACGCGCCGGACGAAGCGATCACACCTTCCTGCTCGCCGCGATCCCGGGTCGATCCTTCCGTCCCGCCCTCAGGGAGATACACACGAATGTCGCTCTTGTTGCTCTCTTGCAGACTCCCGGTAAGCGTGTCTTCGATCATCACGCCGAGCACCTGCAAGCTGACGATCGCCGCCACGCCTGCCGCGATGCACAACAGCGCGAAGACCGTGCGCTGGCCGTTGACGCGCAGGTCGTTCAGTGAATGACGCAGGTAAAAACGGAGTTTTTCGATCATGGCGTCCTACCGTGCCTCTGCCGGGGCGACACGCGCCAGCTCGCCCGTCGCGCGCTTGTCGCGCAGCAGCTTCACCGCCGCCATTTGCGCGCTGGAACGCGGATCGATGTCGTTGGCAATGGTGCCATCGACCAGCGTGACCACGCGGTCCACTTCCGCCGCCACGTTCATGTCGTGCGTGACGATCACGACCGTCGCGCCGGTCTTCTGCTGCACGTCGCGCAGCGCGCTCATCACCACCTCGCTCGACGCCGTGTCGAGGTTGCCGGTCGGTTCGTCGCACAGCACCAGCGGCGGATTATTTGCCAGGGCGCGCGCCAGTGCGACGCGCTGCTGCTGCCCGCCCGAAAGCTGCGTCGGGCGGTGATTCATACGATCTTCCAGGCCCAGTAGGGTCAGTAGTTCTTTGGCGCGCTTGTTCGGGTTGAACTTACGATGCCGCGCGAACTGGATCGGCAGCGCGACGTTTTCCAGCGCGGTCAGGGTGGGGATCAGGTTGAAGAACTGGAAGACGAACCCGATCTTCTCGTTGCGCACGCGCGTCAGCTCGCGCTCGTCCAGGTCGGTGATGTCCTCACCGTCGATGTAGATGTGGCCGCCGGTAGGCGTGTCGAGGCCGCCGATCAGGCCCAGCAGGGTCGATTTGCCGCTGCCCGATGGCCCGATGATACCCATGAACTCGCCCGCCTTGACGTTCAGCGACACACCACGCACGGCATGCACCACGACTTCGCCCAGGTAAAGGTCTTTGCGCAGGTCGTCGGTACGCACGACATCATGATTCAGATTTTGGTCCATAACACGTATTCCTATCCTTGATAAAGCCCTGATGGCTTCTACAGTGGCAGTCGAGAGTGGGCGAAGCCTGATCGCGGCGCGACAATGCCAATCAGCATTCCCATTTTTATGTACGCATAACCGGGGTGAAACGGTGCGCACCCGGCGGCAACCGATCCCGTTTGAGGGGGCGCGATAGCCTTCCACAGCGTGCCGGGCCATAATATACAGGATCGTGCCCACGAATCCGCATATGAGCAACTTTGTATATTATAGAGGAGACTTTATGAAATTCCGTCAGCTTGGCAAGTCGGGGCTGCGCGTCTCTGTGATCGGCATCGGTACGTGGCAGTTCGGCGGCGAATGGGGCAAAGACTTCACCCAGCCCGAAGCGGACGCCATTCTGGGGCGGGCGCACGACCTGGACATCAACCTGATCGACACGGCGGAGTGTTACGGCGATCACCTGTCCGAGCAGATGGTCGGCAAAGCGGTGCGCCACAACCGCCAGGACTGGATCATCGCCACCAAGTTCGGCCACCACTTCAACGCGCGCTTCGACCGCGACACGGCCTATGCACCCGGCGAGGTGCGCCAGCAGCTTGAAGACTCGCTGCGGGCGCTGCAAACGGACTACATCGACCTCTACCAGTTCCATTCGGGCAGCAACGACGCCTTCGACCAGCCGGAGCTGTGGGACATGCTGGCCGAGCAGGTGCAGGCGGGCAAGATCCGCGCGGTGGGCCTGTCGATCAGCCCCAACACCAACATTTACCAGACGGCACGGGCGGCGTCCGTCGGCGCAAGCGCGATCCAGGTCGTCTACAACCGCTTGGACCGCATCCCCGAAGAAGAAGTGCTGCCCGCGTGCCTTGAAGATTACCTGGGTGTGCTGGCCCGCGTCCCGCTCGCCAGCGGCCTGCTGAGCGGCAAGTACAAGCCCGGCACGCGCTTCACGGACGACACCGACGTGCGCTCGACGCGCAGCGAGGATCAGATCCAGGCGCAGCTTGCCGAAGTGGAAAACATCCAGGCGCAAGAAGTGCCCGAGGGGGTGAACATGGCGACCTGGGCGCTGGCGTGGTGTTTGCAGCATCCCGCCGTGACGTGTGTGATCCCCGGCTGCAAGTCGCCGGAGCAGGTCGAAGCGAACGCCCGCGCCGCCGATCTGGACATGGTGCGCGCCGATCATCCGCAGGCGCTCGCGTAACCGTTCCCCAGAACGGAACGCGCTGGAGCGTGTGATGCACGTTTCGAGCGAGAGAACTGGATTCTCATGCGTTCATCATCCCGCGATCCGTAGGGGCGGGGCTTGCTCCGCCCGTTTTTTCCTGGGGTCCCCGCGCAACGGGGTTGTGTGGGGTGGCTTCCCCTTCCCTCCGCTTGCGTGGGGGAAGGGGCCAGGGAATGGGGGGCTATAAGTTCATAACAGGCTCTAGCAACAAACAGAAAACAAAAAACGAGGGTGCATATCTGCACCCTCGTCGCGTTTTTAGCGCTAGCCCGGCCTTATTCCAGCCCGGCAGCCTTACGCAGCGCGTCGGCCTTGTCGGTGCGCTCCCATGCCACGTCCAGGTCGTCGCGCCCGAAGTGCCCGAACGCAGCCACCTGCCGGAACTGCGGCTTGCGCAGCTCCAGGTTGTGAATGATCGCCGCGGGGCGCATATCGAAGTGCGCGCGGATCAGCTCGACGATCTTCTCGTCGGGGATGCAGCCCGTGCCGAACGTCTCGATGGCGACGGACAGCGGGCGCGCCACGCCGATCGCGTAGGAGATCTGAAGCTCGAAGCGCCGCGCCAATCCCGCCGCGACCACGTTCTTGGCAACGTAACGGGCCATGTACGCCGCGGAACGGTCCACTTTTGTCGGGTCTTTGCCCGAGAACGCGCCGCCGCCATGACGTGCCACGCCGCCGTAGGTATCGACGATGATCTTGCGCCCGGTCAGGCCCGCGTCACCGAGCGGCCCGCCGATGACGAAGCGACCGGTCGGGTTCACGAAGAACCTGGTCTTCTCGTCCAGCAGGTGCGCCGGGATGACGGGCTTGATCACCTGCTCGATGATCTCCGCGCGGATCTGCTCGCTGGAAATATCCGGCGCGTGCTGGCTGGAAATCAGCACGGTGTCGATGCGCTTGGGCTGGCCGTACGCATATTCGACCGTGACCTGGCTCTTGCCGTCGGGCCGCAGGTACGGCAGCGTGCCGTCGCGGCGCACTTCCGACAGGCGCTTGGTCAGCTTGTGCGCCAGCATGATCGACAGGGGCATCAGCTCCGGCGTTTCGTCGCAGGCAAACCCGATCATCATACCCTGGTCGCCCGCGCCCACCGCGTTGAGCTGATCCTCGGTCGGGCCGCCCTCGCGCTGTTCGAGCGCGCGGTCCACGCCCTGCGCGATGTCGCCGGACTGCTCCTTGAGCGACACGATCACGCCGCACGTGTCGGCGTCGAAGCCGTACTTGCCGCGCGTATAGCCGATGTCGCGCACAACATCGCGCACCAGCGCGTTAATGTCCACGTAGGTAGACGTAGTGATCTCGCCCATGACCACCACCAGCCCGGTCGTGACCGCGGTTTCGCACGCGACGCGCGCACCGGGATCTTCCGCGATGATGGCGTCCAGAACGGCGTCTGAAATCTGGTCGCAGATCTTGTCCGGGTGTCCCTCAGTCACCGATTCCGAGGTGAAGAAATACTGGGGAGAGGACATGAAGGTTGTGCTTGCTTTGTTCTCGCTCACCGAAGCTCCTTATGGAATGTCTTGCTCCACCGCCCTGCCCAACACATGAAAAAGCCCCCCGGCAGCACACTCCAGGGGGCACGTTTCACACCATGCATGGCCTCGTCGGGACAGACTCCACTGAGGCGGGTGGAAAAACGGCTCTCATCTTCCAGAAAACCTGACGGAATTGGCACCCTTCTCTGGCTGACGCGGAGTTGCTCAGCCGGAGGGGTTGCCGCGGCTTCACGGGGCCGGTCCCTCTGCCGCTCTGGATAAGAGTGTTTCCAATATAAATTGTTTTTAAAGGTGCGCGAATGATAGCACCCCTGATCAGGGCTGTCAACACGTGCCGGGTGGCAGCCTACGCCCGCCTGCGTCCCCGGCCATCCCCAAATCCGGGCCTCTACCGCGCGCCATGCGCGATCCAAAATTGACACCCAATCGCGCCTCGTGTACTCTACCTGTGTACGCAAGTGGTCGAGAGCGGCTGTAGGGGCCTACAGCAGGATTTTGGGGTATGACTGACGCAGAACTCGCCCTGTTGAGCATCGTGGCCGAAGGGCCGGTGCACGGGTACGACATCCAGACGATCATCACCCAACGCGGCCTCCGCGCCTGGACGAATATCGGCGTCTCGTCGATGTATTACGTCATCGACAAGCTGGAACGCCAGGGATTGGTCGAAAGCGAGCCGGGCCAGCACGCCGAAGGCCCCTCTCGCCGCGAGTACCGGATCACGCCCGCCGGGTACGGCGTCCTGCAAACCGCCGTAGCCGATCTGCTCAGCACCCCGCGCGAGACCGCCAGCGGCTTCGAGCTGGGCCTGGCGAACCTGGACGTGCTGCGCGCGTCCCAGCTTCGCAGCGCGTTCATCGCTTACCGGCAGGATCTCGTGATGCGCCTGGGGCAGGCACGCGAGCGCTGGCAGCAGTTGGTGAACGCCAAAGCGACTTATAACGTTATTGCGATCTTTGAACACCGTCTCGTCCTGCTGCAAGCGGAACTGGACTGGGTGACGCAGTTCATCGACCAGTGGGAGGCCCAGGCGCCGCCCGACGACGATCTGCTGCCCGAACCCGCCGACATTCCGCGCGCCAAGCAAGTCGTGCTGCCCCACGATCCCGACTCGCTACATCGCGCGTCAACCATGTCCGGCCCCGCGGATACGCATCTGAAACGCACCATGAACCGGCTCGACCGGGAAACACCGCCGCTCATCCCGATCCTCACGGATCCAGCGCCCGGTGATATTCAGGACGAACAGGCTCCTGAAGCTGAGGACGCGGGCGCGGATCGCCAGAATGAGCCGCGCGCCGATTAGATTTTGACCTGCTGCTCGTATTCCCCGGATGGAACGGCATGACACAACCCGCCACGATCCTATACATCGAAGATGACGACGCCGGACGCTTGATGATTCAGCGCGCCCTGACCTATGCGGGCTACCGCGTAGTGGCCGCCAGCCAGAGTATGCATGGACTGGAACTGGCCCGCACGCATCGGCCCGATCTGGTTCTGATCGACATCGACCTGCCCGACATGAGCGAAGCCGAGCTGATGATGCGTCTGCGCGCCGAGCCGGGCATGGCTGCCGTGCCGGTGGTCGCGCTGATCGCCGCCGACCGCGCCTCCGAGCACGATCGCGCGGCGCGCGCAGGCATGACCGGCACGATCGATAAGCCGGTCGACGTCGCCACGCTGACCAAAAAGCTCGAAGACTACCTGACGGGGCATCACGAGCCGCCCGATCCGAGCGCGCTGGCGCCGGTCCGCGCGGCGGTCAACCGTGAGATCGTGCAGCAGCTTGAAAGCAACGTCCGCGAGCTGGAAGCCATCAACCGCGACCTGTTGCGCCTGGACCAGATCAAAGACGACTTCATCCAGCTCACTGCGCACGAGCTGCGCACGCCGCTGACCACCGTCTACGGCTACAACCGGCTGGTGCAGACCTCCCCCGCCATTCAGGAGATGATGGCCCGCAGTCCCGAGGTGCAGGCCGTGCTGTCGGGCCTGTCGGAGTCCATCGAGCGGCTGAACGGCGTCATCAGCGAGATCATCACCATCTCGCGCATTGCGTCGGGCCGGGTCGAGCTGAAAATGGGCCCCACCAACCTGCACGAAGTGCTCAAACGCGTCATCGACGGCTACGCCCAGGTGATCGAACAGCGCAGCCTCACGCTCTATTACGACCTGGACGAGTGGCCCTCTCAGTTTTTCGCGGATTCGTCGCTGCTCGAACTGGCGTACAGCAATCTGCTGAGCAACGCGATCAAGTACACGCCCGACGGCGGCGCGATCACGCTGCAAGCCACGGTGAGCGACGGCTGGGTGGTCACGCGCATCATGGACACGGGCATCGGCATCGATCCGGACCAGCAGCAGTTGATCTTCGACCACTTCTATACGGCGGGCGACACACAGCTTCACTCCACCAGCAAGACGGCCTTTCGCGGCGGCGGGCTGGGGCTGGGGCTGGCGATCTCGCGCGGGGTGGTCGAGGCGCACGGCGGGCGGATCTGGGTCGAAAGCGAAGGCTGCGACGAAGAACGCCTGCCCGGCAGCACCTTCACCATTGAAATTCCGCTGAAGACACAAATTCCCAATATCCATATGCGCCGGTCGCACGGCGCGTCGCAGCGCCCGGGGTCCCGTTAGGCCGGGCAGCATTCAGGGCCGGACACTGCACTCCGATCGAGGTCACCGGTTATGTTCAAACAGTTATGGTTCCGCAAGGTGAATTTGGTTACCGTCTTTGATTCACGTGCGGCCCTGGCCGCCACGATGGACGCCATGCTGGCGCGCGGCATGTTGGATCTGCTCGATATCGGCCATTCCGCGCTCATCGTGGGCAGCACCACGGGCAAACCGGTCATCGTCAACAACAACGTCGAGGCACAGGAAGGCCGCTTTTCCGGCGCGATGCTGGGCGCGGTGATCATGGGCCTGGGCGCGGTTCAGGGCGGCGCGCTCGATTTTCCGCGCGGCTGGGCGGTGCTGGGCGTGGTGCTGGCGCTGGTGGCCGGGGCAGCGCTGGGCGCGGGCATCGGGGACGGTGTGGCGCGGCTGACCCGGTTCGGGTTCTCAACGCTGCTGTTGGAAGATGTGGGCCAGCGGTTGAGCGCGGATCAGGTGGCGCTGGTGCTCCAGGTACGCCCCATGCACGCGGAAGCGCTGGAAGAAGCCCTGGCCGGACCGGACGCGCACATCGCCCGGCACGAGCGCTGAACCAGCGCAACATCGCGCCTGACATCTGCGTATACTAGATCCTGGGTTGCGTCCCAAATAGCTGTAAGTAAAATCGTCATGTAATACATGGGACGCGTGCCCTTGGAGGGCCAGCATATGGAAAACCGAACGTGCCCAAACTGCGGTCACGAGAATTTACCGCGCGCGATTTTCTGCTTTCAGTGCGGCACCAACCTGGACGATCCGCCCGTGGTGCGCGGCATTCACCGGCAGCGACGGCACGTCGAAGACGCGATGCGCTATGTCCAGGGGCGTGAGGACAGCCTGGAGCCCGATCTGGTGCGCAATCTCCGCGAAGCGCGCGCCAAGCTCCCGCCGCCGATCGACGGTACCCCGATCACCTGCCTGCGCTGCGGCACGCTGAACAAGCCCCTTGCCTCCTATTGTATTGGCTGCGGAGCGACACTCTCGATGCCCGAAAATGTGGAAGACTTCCATCTCGTGCCGCGTGCCAGCGCGCGCAGTGACGTGGGTAAGCTGCGCGAAAACAACGAGGATCGTGTGGGGCTGTGGGCGCGGCACGGCGTCGTGCTGGCCCTGGTCGCGGATGGCATGGGCGGCGCGGTCGCGGGCGAAGAAGCCAGCCGACTCGCTGTGGAAGCGGTCCAGGCCGATTTTCTGGGCGAAGCGCGCGGCAGTGAAACGCTCGACCAGCTCACCGAAGTCGAAGTGGCCGACAAGCTGCGTTACGCCGTCCGGCGCGCCAACCGCGCCGTGATCAACCGCGCCAACGACCATCCCGAGTTTCACGGCATGGGAACCACCCTCACCCTCGCCTTCGTGCGGAACAACCGCGTCGTGATCGCGCACGTAGGCGACAGCCGCGCCTATCTCGTGGACGGGCACGAGGGCTGGATCAACCAGATCACGGACGATCACAGCTTCGTGGAAGCGCTCTTGGCGTCGGGCCACATCTCGCCCGAACAGGCGGCGATGCACCCTATGCGTAACGTGCTGTACCGCGCGCTAGGCCAGGTGGACGACACCGAGGCCGATTTCTACAGCCGCAGCCTGGCCGAAGGCGACCGCCTGATCCTGTGCTCCGACGGGCTGACGCGCCACCTGCCGCCCGCCGAGATCGCGGAAGTGGCCGAGCTGAGCGACGACCCCGAAGTCATCGCCCAGACCTTGATCGATCGCGCCAACGCGCGCGGCGGCGAGGACAACATCAGCACGGTGGTGATCGTGATGGAGCGCGCAGCGGATGTCGAGCCGGAAGAACCGCCCAGCGAGGTCGTTTTCGATGACACCGAGGTTGGGTTGTTCCAGGCGGCCCCGCCGGACACCATTCAAGATCGCTCCACCGACGAAATGCCCGCCGTTCGCCCCGACGACCTGCGCGAAGGCTCCGACGACGCGCGGTAGCGCATCAATCTCCCCTCGACTCTTGTTTTCCACACCGACCGGCGCCGCGCCGGTCGATGTTTTTTTACGTATCGCTGAGACCTCGACCGCTCGAACCGTGGTAGTATCTGGGTGAGCAACGGTCACAAGCCGGTTTAGGCTGCATACAGAGGAAGATGTCATGGCCGAAAACGCGCATGTGAATGCGAATGTGGGGCGGTGGTACGGCTTTGCAGAGACGTACGACCGCTATCGTCCCCAGCCGCCGACCGCCGTGGTGGATTTGCTGAAGATGTTGGCCCAAAAACCGCCGGAGACGGTGGTGGACCTGGGCGCAGGGACCGGCCTCTCGACCCGCATCTGGGCGGGCCACGCCAGACAGGTGATCGGCATCGAGCCGAATCCCGATATGCGCAAGGAAGCCGCGTTGCAAACCGACTCGCATGACGTGGTTTACCGCGCCGGATTGAGCACGTCCACCGGCCTGGAAGATGCCAGTGTGGACATCGTCACGATTTCGCAGGCGCTGCACTGGATGGAGCCGCAGCCGACCTTTGTGGAGGTGGCGCGCATTCTGCGCCCCGAAGGGGTGTTCGCCGCCTACGACTGCGACTGGCCGCCTGCCGTCCACTGGGAAGCGGAGATCGCGTACAACGAGTGCATGGCCCGCGCGATCGAGGTGGAGGGCAGGCTCGGCCTGCGCGAAAACGTCACCCAGTGGGCCAAAGACGAGCACCTGGGCCGCATCCAGGCCAGCGGGCAGTTCCGCTACGTGCGCGAAGTCACGCTGCACAGCATCGAAATGGGCAACGCGGATCGTCTCGTCGGGCTGGCGACTAGCCAGGCGCGCGTCTCGCGCCCGCTGATGAACGGCGCGACCGAAGATGAGCTTGGGCTGACGAACCTGCGCGACGTCGCGCGGCGCACCCTGGGCGACGAGCCGCGCCCGTGGTATTTCAGCTACCGGGTACGCATCGGCGTCAAATAAACGGCCCGCCGCACCGAAGAAAGGGAGCCGCATGGGGATTCTCAGGGCGCTTACCGTCGTCCGGCGCACGCTGGTGCAGTGGATCGGCGCGATCGTGTGGCTGACGCTGGCGAGCGCGGTCTGGGCGCTGTGCGGCGTGACGGTGGTGCTCCTGCCCTTCGGCACGGTGGGGCTGTTTGTCGTGGCGCACTATGTCGTCTACGACCAGCGCGTGACGCCGTACGCCGTGCTGGCGACGATCCGCTCCTACGCGTGGCTCACGGTGCAGTGGACCGTCGTCAACGCGGCGGTGCTGGGCGTGCTGTACGTGGCGCTGATCGACGACTCGACCGCTGGAAAAGTGCCGTCCGGCGTGCAGGCGCTGCTGGCGGTCGTTGGAACTGTGTGGCTGGCGACACAGATCATCTTCTGGCCGCTGGTCTTCGAGCAAACCGATAAGCGGCTGCTGCCGACCCTGCGCAGCGGCATCCAACTCCTGCTCGCCACGCTGGACTTTACGGTGCTCGTCGGCACGGCGATCGTCGCGCTGCTGCTGCTGATCGCCAGCATCCTGCCCTACGGGCTGCTGCTCGCGGCTCCGGCGGCGCTGCTGTGCACCAACGCCGTACGCGACCGGCTGATCGCGTTTGGGGCCACGCCGCACGCGAACCGGATCGGTATGCGATCCAACCAAAAACGCCCCGGCGATGAGGCCGGGGCGTCGTAACCTGCGCGGAAACGCGGTTACATCTGGGTCGTGGGACGGGCGGTCAGCGTAACATCGATCGTCTGCTGTGCGCCGTCGCGCAAGACCGTCAGGGTCGCGGTGTCGCCGGGACGCGTGTTTTCCTCCAGATAGGTGATCAAGTCATCCATCTCGTTCACCGGCTGATCGTTGATCCGGGTGATGATGTCGCCGCCCAGGGGCACGTCGCCCACCGGCGTCGTCACGGTCGGAACGTCCGACACCTGCGTTTGCAGATCGGTCAGGGCAGGCTGCAAACCCGCCCCGGCTGCCGGGCTGCCCGCCGTCACGGTGGTCACCATCACGCCACGCTGACCGTTCGGCAGATCCAGCGCGTCGGCCTGTTCGGGCCGCAGCGTCATGCCGCTGATGCCCAGCCAGGTGTGCTCGTACTGGCCGTCACGGATCAGGTACGGCACGATGCGCCGCACGGTGTTGGACGGGATCGAGAAGCCAATGCCCGACGACGACTCCGACTGGGACATGATCGCCGTGTTGACGCCAATCACGTTGCCCGCCATATCGAGCAGCGGCCCGCCGCTGTTGCCGGGATTGATGGCCGCATCGGTCTGGATCAGCTCCGGCAAGCTGAAGTTGCTCTCCTGCTGGAGCGAGCGCCCCAGGGCGCTGACGATGCCCGTCGTAGCGGTGAAGCTCTGCCCGAAGGGGCTGCCAATCGCCATTACTTCCTGGCCCACGAACACCGCGCTCGAATCTGCCAGTGTCACCGGCTGGAGATCGATCAGGGTCGGATCGACCTGAATCACGGCCAGATCTGCGTCGGGGTCGTTGCCAACCAGCTCGGCGGGCAGAATCGTGCCGTCGATGAACGTCACTTCGATGCTGTCCGCATCGCCCGCGACGTGATTGTTCGTCACGATGTGGCCCTGCGCGTCGATGACGAAGCCGGTCCCGGTTCCACCGCCCATCTGCCCCAACGTGACCGATACGTTGACGACCGACTGGCTGACGCGTTGATACACATCCGCGATGCGCTGTTCTTCTTCATTTGCGGTATACGGAGCGCCCGACGAAAGCGGATCGAGGCGGTCGCCGGTTTGCGCCATGACCCCGATCGCGCCAAGCAGAATTCCGAACGCAAATACCAGCGATACGATCATCGCCAGCAGTTTCTTTGACATTTTCCCACCTTCATCTTGTTACGATACGGATGGTTAGAAGGATAATGCGCGTGTGTTTGAAATATGTAACGTAAATATGAGAACTATTTAAGAAACCAGTGAGGGCGTGCTCAGGCGCGTGTTTTTGGCACAACACACCGCGCCAGGGCATGGCTTTTTTGCAGCGCTCATATGTGCTGTACGGTTGCGGCGCGCGCGGGCGATACGGTATAATCTTGGGGCTTCAACGGCTGTGTGTCCCCATGTGTGATGCGATAACAGATAAGGTGTAATTGATGGAGATTACCTGGTACGGGCATAGCTGTTTTCGAATCGTGGAGCGTGGGCGCGCGACCGTAGTAACCGATCCCTTCGGGGACACTCTGGGCTATGAAGTGCCCAAGCTGAAGGCCGACGTCGTGACGATCAGCCACGACACCCCCGGGCATAACAACATCGACATGGTGCGCGGCTGCGAGCACGTCGTGCGCGGCCCCGGCGAGTACGAGATCGGCGGCGTGTTCATCATCGGCGTGCCGACCCACAACCGCGAGAGCGAGAGTCCTCGCCTGAACGTGATTTACGTGCTCGACTACGAGGGCCTGTCGGTCGCTCACCTGGGCGACCTGGACCACGTGCCGAACCAGTCGATGGTCGAGTCGTTGGGCCCGATTGATGTCGCGCTGGTGCCGGTTGGTGACGGCGGGGCGCTCTCGTCCAGCCAGGCGGCGGAAGTGATCAGCCTGCTGGAACCCAGTATCGTCGTGCCGATGCACTTCCAGACCGAGGCGCTGCGCAGTATCACGCTGGACCCGGTCGATCGCTTCTTGAAGGAAATGGGCGTCAACACCATTCAAGCCGAGCCGCTGCTCAAGGTGTCGGCGGGTGCGCTGCCGGAGCAGACGCAGGTGATCCTGTTGGATTACATGCACTGATCGGGCCAGGCAGTAAAAAAACAACCTGAGGGATGCCGCACGGGCGGCAGTCTAGGATAACGGGACGATGATCAAGCTTTTGCTGACATGGGATATCAAGCCGGGCCAGGACCAGGAATACTTCGAGTTCATGGTCCGTGAGTTCGCGCCGGGCATCACCCGGCTGGGCCTCACGCCAACGGAAGCTTGGTTTGCGGTGTACGGCGAATGCCCCCAGATCCTTATGGAAGGCATCACCGACGACCTGGAAACGATGCGCAAGCTGCTGGCGAGCGAAGACTGGACCACACTGTACGACAAGCTGCTGAAATACGTGGACAACTACGAGCAGAAGGTCGTGCGCGGATCGCCCGGCTTCCAGCTTTAAGGCCAGCGCGAAACGGTATAAACAACAAAAAGGCGGCTGTGAATTTCACAACCGCCTTGTTTTTGCTCTGTGAAGTCCCGCCAGGGAAGCGGGGGACTACAGCTCAGTCGCTGCTGGGCTTGGGCGTAGAGCTTGAGCTGTCGGTGGACTTGGCCGAGGCGTCCGAACCGCCCTCGCTGCCCGACGACTTTTCAGTGCTGCCGCCCTCGTCCTTTTTGCTGGGCGGCGTCGCCAGCGAGTTGCGTCCCTTGCTATCGGTCACGTACCAACCCGATCCCTTGAACACAATTCCCACGGCTTGCGGAACCCGGTGGGTATGGCCGCCACACTCGGGGCACTCGCTCACAGGGGCATCTGAGAACTTCTGGCGCGCGTCAAAACGAACACCACACTCATCGCATTCATAGGTATAGACTGGCATAGGTCACCTCGACACCTTTGTTATCCAACCAAAGAGTATACTCGAATTGGCAGGTAGCGTAAAGATAGTTTGAGTAAAAAATAGATAAGATTCGGTCGGGATGAACTGTTTGACTTTTGGCAGAATCGGCGTATTCTAGTCATTAGTTGGATGCGGCAACAAATTGTAACGATTAAGCAAATTGTTTTTTAGCTTACTCAAGCCCGGCGTGATGTCCACTGAACTGCATCTACCTGCCGCCCGGAACCCCCTCGCCTGCCCGTGTGCCGGTGCCTGCCCTGGCGGGGCATCGGGTCTGGTGACATGGGTCGCGCATGTATGGAAACGTGGACAAAGTTGTACTTTGAAGTGGAGTGTCGCTCGTTTTTACCTTTTGACCGCTGGACGGTCCAGCTTGTCCGGGCAGACGGCCCGACAGGTCCAATTAAGAGGAGAGATTAGGCAGTGAAACAACAAGTGACTTTGGGCGTCCTCGTCGGCAATCGCGGATTTTTCCCCAGCCACCTCGCCAAGAGCGGGCGCGCAACCATCCTTAAAGTGCTCGAAGAAGAAGGCATCCGCGCGATTGCGCTCACCGAAGAAGATACCGAAAACGGCAGCATCTTTACCCTGAGCGACGCGCACAAGCTCGCGGATCTGTTCCGCGCGCACCGCGACGAGATCGACGGCATCCTGGTGACGCTGCCCAACTTCGGTGAAGAAAGCGCCATCGCCAACGCGCTGCGCTTCGCGGGCCTCGACGTGCCGGTGCTCATCCAGGCCTTCCCCGACGATCCGCAGAAGATGGACATCCAGAACCGCCGCGACAGCTTCTGCGGCAAGATGTCCTGCTGCAACAACCTGACCCAGTACGGCATCAAGTTCAGCCTGACACGCAGCCACACGGTCGATCCTGAGAGCGACGAGTTCCGCGAGGATCTCCAGTGGTTTGCGGGCGTCTGCCGCGTGGTCGGTGGGCTGCGTCACGCGCGCTTCGGCATGCTGGGGGCGCGCCCGGTCGCGTTCAACACCGTGCGCTACAGCGAAAAGCTGCTGGAGCGGTCGGGCATCACCGTCGGCACGATGGACCTGTCCGAAGCGTTCGGGCAGATCGACAAGCTGGCCGATAGCGACGCCGCCGTGCAGGAAAAGATCGCGGCGATCCATGCCTACGCCCAGACGGGCAAAGTGCCTGCCGAAGCCATCGCCAAGATCGCCAAGCTCGGCGTGGTGATGGACAACTGGATGCGCGAGAACGAATACGTCGCCACCGCCGTCCAGTGCTGGACCAGCATGGAAGAATATTTCGGGATCGTGCCGTGCACCATCATGAGCATGCTCAGCGACAAGCTGCTGCCCTCCGCGTGCGAGACGGACATCGTCGGCACGACGGCCATGTACGCGATGGCGCTCGCCTCGGGCAAGCCCAGCGCGCTGCTGGACTGGAACAACAACTACGGCAGCGATCCTGACAAGGCCGTGGTGTTCCACTGCTCGAACCTGCCGCGCAGCGTCTTCGTGGACGAGATCCCGGTCATGGACTACCAGGAAATCATCGCGGGCAGCGTCGGCAAAGACAATACCTGGGGCACGATCTATGGCCGTATGCGCCCCGAACCGTTCACCTACCTGCGCGTCAGCACCGACGACTTCGCGGGCAAGGTCAAGGCCTATGTGGGCCAGGGCCACTTCACCAACGATCCGATCGACACGTTCGGTGGCTTCGGCGTGGTGCAGGTTCCCAACTTCCAGAAGCTGCTGACCTATATCTGCGACAACGGCTTCGAGCATCACGTTGCGGCGAACATGTCGCAGGTGGCGCGGATTATCGAAGAAGCGTTCGGCAAGTACCTGGGCTGGGAAGTCTACCACCACAAGTAGGCCCCACCCGCCTCGTTTCCGCTGAATATGTTCGGCCCATGCGCCCCGTGTGCATGGGCCGTTTTGCTGCCCCTGGTCTATATAGGGCCTATGCTGCCTATGCCACCTGACCTATTCCGAAACGGGTCAGCTACCTCATGTAAATCCCGGGATTTGAATCTATCCTTGATCTGCGTTTGTGTGAGTCGATCTTAATAGGATGACTCGCCGCGCCCGACATGCTGTGTCAAATAGTGGCATGGCGAAGTATTGGGATACGAAATGGGAAGAGGCATATCTAGGAGGTCAAGCATGAGGAAATATCTTTCGATTACTGTGGTCGCGCTGATGGCGCTGGTTGCGTTTGGCGCGTTCGGCGCTTTCTCCGTGGCAGCACAGGGCGGCACGCCCGAGGCCCCCGAAGCCACCGAACCGGCTCCCGTAGCGACTGAGCCTGCAATGGGCATTGAAGCGACCGAGGCCGCCATGGAGGGCGAAAGCCCGCTGATTCTGGTCAATAACCAACTCGTGGCGCACGGCGATAACTGGCCGGGTGCGGCGGGTATGGCGGCGACCGAGTCGCCCGATATGGCCGCGACCGAGGCTGCGGCGATGAGCAATCCTACCCTGCTGGTCGATCAGGTTGTGGCGACCGAGCCGGGCTTTGTGGTGGTGTCCCAGAACGTGACCGGTGCGCCCGGTCAGGTGATCGGTTACGCCCCGGTGGATGCGGGTACGACGAACAGCCTTGAAGTGATCCTGAACCCCGATCCGGGCCTGATCACGCCGATCCTGTGGGTGTCGCTGCACAACGATAACGGCACGCTGAATGAATTTGACGTCACGGGTGAGAGCGACCCGGTGGTGAGCGTGGATGAATCGCCGGTTCAGGTTGCGATCCAGGCCGCGCCGTCCATCGTGGCGTACGATCAGATCGCTGACAGCGGCACGATTACTGTGCGTTCCGCGATGATCGATGCGCCGGGTTGGCTGGTCGTGCATGCCGACGATAACGGCGCTCCGGGTGCCGTTCTGGGTCAGGTCGCGCTGGATGAAGGCGTGAATCTGGGTGTGACCGTGAACGTTGATCCTGAGGCGGCTGGCGACAGCGTGTGGCTGATGCTGCACTACGATACCGGCACGGCGGGCACGTATGAGTTTGGTGAAGTTGAAGGCGCCGATTCGCCGGTGATGCTGGGCGGCAGCCCTGTGGTAACGCCGATCAGCCTCGCGGGTGCGATGGCGACGGCAACGACGGGCGATCTGTCGAACGTGTGCTCGGTCGTGACGGCGGGTAACGATGTGAACCTGCGTTCCGGCCCCGGCACGGAGTACGGTATTGCCGGTACGTTCGCAGTGAATTCGTCGGCACGCGTGGTGACGGGTTATGCGACGGACGCCAACGACCAACAGTGGTGGCAGCTTGAAGACGGCAACTTCGTGCGCGGTGACGTGGTGATCGCGTCCGGTCCGTGCGACGGTGTGCCGCAGGTGGAGGGCTCAGCGCCCGCCCCCGCCGCAACCGAAAGCATGATGGAACCGGTGGCGACTGAAGCCATGTAAAACGGCTCGCAGCCAGAAACACGAACGGCCCGCATCTGCGGGCCGTTTTTTATTTCGTTCCCTTCCCCATTTTGAAATGAATGGGGGAGGGGGATTTTAAACAGACAAAGAGGCTGGTGAGTGTTGGCGACGACCTACTCTCC
>NZ_DAISHJ010000102.1:0-19259 GCF_036822615.1 Aggregatilinea sp.
GCGTCGATGCGCCTGTCCCCTACCCCCTCGCTGAAGGTGTACGTTTGCATGAGCGGTTTATGCCTCTACGCGTTCGGGCGGCATTTGCTGAGCCGCTTCAGTGCCTTCCCAGGCCTTGAACGGCTGGAAGTCCACGCCGAACTGCATCAATGTCTTCCCGATCACGTGATCGACCATATCGTCGATCGTCGCCGGGTGGTTATAGAAGGTCAGCATCGGGGGCATGATCAGGCATCCGCTCTGGTCCGCGACTTGTAGATTGCGCAGGTGAATAGCGTTGAAGGGCATTTCCCGAGGGAGCAGCACGACCTTACGCCGTTCCTTCAGACAGACGTCCACGGCGCGGACCAGCAGATTGTACGAGAAGCCCGCCGCCACCGCCGACAGCGTCTTCATGCTGCACGGCGCGACGATCATGCCGTCCGTCTTGAACGACCCGCTGGCAATCGTCGCCCCCATATCGCGGATATCGTGGAGAACATCAGCCAGACCCTTAACCGCCTCGACGCTGTAGCCTGTTTCAAGCCGGATCGTCTGTTCCGCGCTCTCGCTGATGACCAGATGCGTTTCACAGTCCTCGACACGTTGAAGCGCTTCCAACATCCGAATACCAAGAATAGCACCGCTTGCCCCAGACATTCCAACAATGATCCGCATATCGCACCTCGTTCGGGCTTCAGGCAGCGCCACGTCTGAACCTCGTGCCGCGCATGACCCGGTCCGTCTATCGCACCGGCAGGCTCCCCTTCCCTCACCTCGCACAAGAGAAGGGGAACACAGCCGTTTTCATTCGACGATCTCTGGAAGGACCCAGGGAAGAGTCGCCCGACGGTAGGATCTCACTCAGGCAGCCCTACCGCCTGGCAGACGAACTAGACCAGACCGACGATCATCCACCAGGTCACCTGAACCCCCACCATAACGATGAGCGCGACAATCGTCAGAGGCAGGCCGTACTTGATGGTCTCAGTCGTGCTGTACCCACCAACCTCGCCTTCGCCCAACAGCATCGTCACGTGATGGAACGGGAACAGGTAGTGGATCTCGACCGCTGTGTAGACCAGCAGCGCCGGGAAAATCGGGCTCCAGCCTGCGAGCTTGGCGTACTCAACCATCGGCGGCGCTACGATTGACATACAGGCGAGCGCCGAACCAAGCACCATGTGGATGACCATCGTGACGCCGCCGACCATACCGGCGTATGCGAAGGCATTCGACGGCGGATTGTCCGGCAGCAGCGTGTTTGCGAGCCACTCCGACAGGCCGGTCGCGGAACTGACTGTACCGATGGCAAGAGCGCCCACCACAAAGATGATGATCGGCCAGTTGACGCTCGAAGACATTTCCTTCGGGCCGAGAATATCGCCGATCCAGGGCAAGGACAGGCCAACCGCAGCGGCCATCGCCACCCAGGCGGGGTCGATCCCGTGCAGGAAGTCGGTCGCCCACAGCACCGTCGCGAAGGCGATCCAGCCCAGCGTCACCCACTCGTCGCGGCTCATCGGGCCGAGTTCTTTTTGCTCTTGCAGCAGCGCTTCACGATCGATCTCAAACGGCCCCGTCTGCTTGAACATCAGGAAGTGCAGGCCCATCATCAGAACCGAGGCGATGAGCCCGGGAACGGCCATATATTTCGCCCATTCCAGCCAGCCCACTTCCTCGCCGGAGAACCCGACACCTGCGACATTGAGCACGGCATCACCGGTGAGCAGCACCATCGACGTCGCGGTCGCCGCGACGAAGACGGCCAGACCAATCGTGACCGTGTCCTTCTTGTTCGCGTTGGCTTTCTTGAGAATTGCGGACACGATCGCCATGATCAGCAGGGTGCGCGGGAACGGATGCGGAATGAGAAAGCTCAGCACGACGCCCAACACATACGCCAGCACGACGATACTGTTATAGGACCGCGCATAACGGATCATGAAGAAATAGGCGACACGCCGGGCCAAACCGGACTTGGTCACAGCGCCGGCAAGCAGGAACGCCCCCACCATCAGCCACGACAGCGGAATGGTCCAGAGGCGGAACACCGTCGCTGGCGGCGCGAGGTCAAGCAGGATGTATCCCAAGAAAAGAACGAACGTCGTATACGCCGGGTGGACAACACCGAAAATCCACCAGATTACGGCAAAAAGCGTCACTGCCAGGGTCTGCTGGCCCGCAACCGGAAGCGCATCGGGCGTCGGGGCGAACCAGATGGCCAGCGCCACGACGATCGAGAGGACGAGGCCGATTGCTTTTTTGTTTTTACTGAATAACTGACCGAGGCCCAGTGGCGGCGCCTGGTCAGATGTCACCGCGGTACTTCCCATTGTGATCCTCCAAGATAAAGGATATATTCCGGAGGAGATGGGGATCTCCTCCGGATAATTTCAGTTGCTTTGGCGAGCGACTACTCCACCTCTAGCGGTGGAATGGGGGGGATTTCCATCATCTTGGCGATCTGGGCTTCAGTCAGCTTGAAACGCTTGTCATACTTGGCCGGGTCCGTCACGGACGCATCTTCGGTCGAGCGCCACGAGTAGTAGCACCGGTTGCACATGTAGACTTCCCAAACATCGCCGACGGGTGAATCCACCAGCTTATCGACGTTTTCACTTTCGCACCGTGGGCAAATCATTTGCTGTCCTTTCTTCTCAGACGTAAAAATTAGCGACTACGCCAAAACCGGGTCGGCGGCTTGTTGGGCCTTCAGCAACTGCTGAATGGTCTGTTCCCAGATCTCGTAACCCACCGGCGGCTCCAGAAGCTGGGTTTCGCGGGTGACCGCTTCCGGCGCCACAGGCGTCGTAGCATCGATGATCAGCTTGGAGTGCATCCCAGGCGGATTCGAAGACGGGTCCAGCGGCATGCCGGGGCAGTTCGGGATGATCGCCACGTCCTTGATCGGATCGACGCGCGTCGTGAGCGCCCACATGACCTGCTCCAGATTAAACGGGTCCACAAATTCGTCAACCACGATCACGATCTTGGAGTACGGCATACCGTGCGGGGTCGTCAGCACGCGCATACCGACGGCCTTGCCGTAGCCGCCGTAGCGTACACCGGTCGAGACGATGACGCCGATACCGTGCGTGTACATGGCGTTCACGGCCTTGACTTCTGGGTGCGTTTCCTTGATCTGCTGGTAGAGCGGGATGCAGGTATTCAGCGCCAGGAGGTAGTCGATCTCGGTCCACGGCAGGCCCAGGTACAGGTTCTCGAAGATCGGGTTGTCGCGGTAGGTGACGGTCGTGATCTTAACTTCAGCCTGGAGGCGAGCGCCGGAGTATGAGCCGGGGAATTCACCGAACGGCCCTTCGACCGTGCGAACGCGCGGCTTGATGTAGCCTTCGAGCACGACTTCAGCGCCAGCCGGGATCAGCAGGTCGGTTTCTTCGGCCTTGATAACGTCCGAGGGAACGCCGTCACGCAGCGCGCCAACGAATCCGTATTCGTTTTGGTCGTACTTGACGGGGGTACTGGCCATGAATGTCACGATCGGATCATTACCAATCGTAATCGCGATCGGCACCGGCTTGTTAAGGCGCTCGGCCTTCTTGAGCTGCAGGCCGATGTCGTGGAACGGCAGCGCCTGAATGCCCAGCGTATCCTTGCCCTTAACCTGGATGCGGTAGGTGCCGACGTTCATCTTATCGAAGTTCTGCGGCTCGTCCGGGTCAGCCGAAATGACCGACGCCTTCGAGATAAAGAAGCCGCCGTCGTACTTGTTGATGCGATACAGCGGAAGGATCTCGAAAATGTTGATGTCTTCGGTGATCTTATTCTGTTTGCAGGGCGCATCGGTGACGATGTTGGGCGCAACCGGGTACTTGTCCCAGCGGCGGGCCAGCTCGCGGAACTGGTCGATGACCGGGGTGTCCTTGTCCATGCCCATCATCAGCGCATGGTTGGCCCACGACCCGTGCACGTTGGTCACCACACTACCCTTGTAGCCCTTGACGTTCTCAAACAAAACGGCGGGGCCATTCTTCAGGTTCGCCGCCGCACGACCTGCAGCGCCGATCTCCGGCTCTGGATTAACTTCGTCCTTGATCCGGACCAACTGCCCTTCGGCTTCCAGCGTGGCAAGGAAGTCGCGCAAGTCTCTATAGGTCTTGTATGCCATATCTATCTCCTTCGAATTCAATGATTAGCCGTAGCACCTGATGTAACTTCGCATGGGTCACCGGTTTACCTTGTTGCACCTCCTTCCAGGCGAGGTTTTTCGCTGGGCGGAACAACTTGTTCGCAGTATGGCGAAAATCCCTCAAATTTCCTGCTTTACGGATCAATATGTGAAAAATTTCACAAATTCACGCGAAAAAAAAGTTTCGCGTGGCGAAACAGGAGCATTCGATATTATCCGGACTGTCAACTTGCTGAAAATCTGAACTCTGTAACACACCTTCAAAGACTGCATGCCGCAAAAAACCAGCCCGAAAACTCAGCATTCTGGCGGTCCATTACCGAGCCGTTTCCAGAGTAATAGCTTTTGAAGCTTTTGTCAAGAGCGTCACAAGCAGCTTCTCTTTGTCCTCATTGAACCGGCTGTTAGGCAGTGCAACACCCAGCAATCCCCACACTTCCGACGCCTGTGTGAAGAGCGGCACGGCCACGCCTACAACGCCCTCACGATATTCCCCCCGCTCCACAGCATAGCCCTTACGCCGGATGCGCCGCAGGTCTTCGATAAACTCGTCCCGATTCACAACGGTGCGCATGCTGTAGGATGGAATCTCATGCGGAACATATTGTTCCCACAGGTGCTCCTCCAGAAAGGCCAATATCGTTCGCCCCAGCCCATAGTGCAACGGCTGCCGGCGCCCATCGGGAGTCAGCACCTTCAGCCCGCCGAGCGGTTCGGTCTTGTGGAGGTACAGTTGGTCGCCTTCATCGTATTTGGACAGGATGACCGTTTCGCCAACTTCATTCGCAACCGTTTCCATGTACTTGATGCTTATCTGAAGCAGTGTATGAGTTTTCGCCGCCGCCACCCCCAGTTCGAATGCTTTAATGCCCAGGTAGTAGCGATTTTCCTTTTCATCAAGCCGGATCAGACGGTTTTCGTGAAGGGTGTACAAGACGCGTTTCGCGGTGGCATTACTCAGGTTAAGCTGCTCTTTGAACTCGGAAAATGTCATTTCGGGGTGATCGATAAATGCGAGTAACGCTTGAAGACCTCGATGAAGTGAACCAATTCTGTAGTCCGGATCGTTTGTCATAATGTCCTCTCTAAATATTTAGAATGCTCGAAAGGGCCAAATGCTATACTGGTCGATACACAGTAATCGACCGGTGCAAATCGACTCAAGTATATTCGAGAAAAAGTGGGATTGTCCAACACTCACGACGATAATAGAAATAACCCTACTACTAATTCTGATATTTATTGACAACTCCCCTATTTTCAAATCAACACAACAAACGATTATCCAGGTTGGTTTGAATGAAAATCGCCTACCAATCGACCACGCGCACCGAGTAATGCCGCATCGCGCGTCAGCAGCGTGGTTGAACCTATCACAACAGACCCGTCATGTCCTTAAACCAATCCCTACTCAAACGGCATTTACGAGTCTTGTCGATGAATCCAACCCATCTTTTACACAAACTGCCGCTTAATTTCGGTAATGCAGACCAAATGTGAACGATTTAACAATCAAAAAGATACTATGGATGCAGTGCAGTAAAATAGGATTTTCCTCGACCGGCAAAGGACAAAGATCTTTACTCTTGCAGTTGAGGAATACCCTCTCACTGGGTGGCGGTTACTCGAGGACCGGCTCTCAGGTTGATTGGCCCCAAGCGGGCTGTGCACCAAAAAAACGTTCATGAACGAGCAGTTGTCTGAAACTGATGGTCCTAACACGTTTACCCAAAGCTCAGCGACCCGCCGGAGGCGATCAATACCAGGTAAGGTTCTCAAATGTTAGGTATTGCGCACCACCCGAGCTGTTCCCCAAAGACCACGACACGACGCTGCAAGAGGGGCACGGATAGTTTTATGGATGAAAGACTGGCGATCGCCCAGCTCAAAAAAGGCGATGTGCGCGGTTTGGAAGTGTTGGTGCGGCGATACCAGCTTGAGGCTGTGCGTATCGCCTTCTCCATCATCGGGGATCAGAGCGCTGCGGAAGAAGTGGTGCAAGAAGCCTTCATCCGGGTGTACCAGCAGATCGACCAGTACGACGACGACCGCCCTTTCCGACCCTGGTTCCTGCGTATCGTGGCGAACGACGCGATCAAACATGTGAAACGCCAGCTTCGCCTCGTCTCGCTGGACCAGATCATCACGACCGGCGAAGAAGACCGGGGCGCGAACCCTGATGAGCGGCTGTACTTCGAACAGGCTGAGTTCAGCATCAGCCATGACGACGCCGAATCGATGCAGGCCCTTCTCGATAAGCTCTCTTTCGACCATCGCGCCGTGCTGCAGTTGAAGTACTACATGGACATGATGGACGAAGAAATCGCGGAGGCGCTGGAGATTCCAGTCGGCACGGTGAAGTCCAGGCTGCATGCGGCCAAGCGCCAAATCCGGTGTTTGTTGACACAACTCGACTGCGTGTCTTGGGATAGATGAGCCATGAATGAGGAACAGTTCATAAAGTCACTCTTCACAAAACAGGCGGAGACGATTACGCCCGCTGACGTTGACTTGTGGCCCGCCATCCAAGAGCGCCTGAAGCAGATCGACGCGACGGCAGCGGCTGAAGAAGCTCCGAATCCCGACCTTTCCGGCGGTTCGCCATCGTTCAAGGCGCGTCTGTCTGAAGTCATCCAGAACCTGACGTACTCCTACGCGACTCGAAAGGAAAGTCCTATGGACAACCAACAGAAGGGCAGCGGATCTGGCCTGAGCCGCCGCACCTTTTTGAAAGCATCCGGCGCGGCTGCCGCCGCTGTGACTATCGCTGGCCCCGATCCCCGGACGCTGCGCAATCTCCAGGTGATCGACGAGCAAAAGCTGTCCGCCTCCGCGACCAGCGAGGAAACGATCGTCGCCACGTTCTGCCGCCCCAACTGCAACAACGGCTGCCGGATCTACGCCCACGTGCGCGACGGCAAAGTAGTCAAGACGTCGCCCGCGCCCTTCCCCGATCCGAGCTACAACCGCATTTGCCTGCGCGGCCTGACGCACCCGGAGCAGATGTACAGCGACCGGCGCATCAAGTACCCGATGAAGCGCGCGGGCGAACGCGGAGAAGGCAAGTGGGAGCGCATCACCTGGGGCGAGGCGATCGATACCATCGCCAGCAAATTTCAGGAGATCACCGAGCAGTACGGCTCCACGGCTGTCGCCTTCACACAGGGGTCCGGCAACTTCGGCGTGCTCAGCGCGACGATGTACGGCGCGCAGCACCGCTTCTTCAGCGTGCTGGGCAGCACTTGCCTGAATAATACGCTCGACGTGGCAGTGGCGCACGGCAACAACAAAGTCTTCGGGCCGGGCCAAGCGGCGAATGACATCGCTGACCTGCGCAATGCCAAGACGATCTTCATCAATGGGTCCAACGTCACCGAATCGCTGATCCACGTCTGGCACTTCATTGCCGAAGCGCAGGAAGCGGGCGCCAAAGTGATCGTGATCGACCCGATCTTCACGACCACGGCATCCAAAGCGGACCAGTGGGTGCGCATTCGCCCCGGCACGGACGCGGCGTTCTACCTCGGCATGATGCAGGTCGTCTTTGCGGAAGGTCTTGAGAACCCGCAGTACATTCACGATCACACGGTCGGCCCGTTCCTGGTGCGCGAGGATACGAAGAAGTTCCTGCGCCAGAGCGACGTGACCGGCGAGGAACCGGAAACGACGGTCGATCCCGCGACCGGCGCGGAAGTCACCATCGATCCGTACGTGGTGTGGAGCGTCGAGGACAAGGAAGCCGTCGTGCTGGCCGAGGGTGTGGAAGCGGCGCTGACCGGCACGTTCGAGGTCAACGGCATCAAGGTGACGACCGCCCTCGATCTGTTGAAGGAAGCCGTCGCGGAATACACGCCGGAAACCGTTGAGGAGATCACCACCATCCCGGCGCAGACGCTGCACGATCTGGCCGTGCTTTATGCCACTAACACGCCCTCGACGTTGTTCAGCTATATGGGCATCGACCACTACGACAACGGCCACCTGGCCGGGTTCGCACAGGCGTCGCTGGCGTCCATTACGGGTAACATCGGGATCTATGGCGGCACGATCAACGAGCGCTGGTATTACGCCGATAACCTCGACGTCATGAACTTCGTGTTTCCTGACTACAAATTCCCCCGCGACATCTACACTGACGACCTGTTCGAGACGGCGGCGAACGGCACGATCAAAGGCCAGCCGGACCCAATCAAGGCGCTCTACATTTCGACCTGCAACCCCGTCGCCGCCCACTCGGACTACAACTTCTGGATGAGCACGGTCCTGCCGAGCCTGGATTTCATCGTCGCGGCAGACATCTTCATGACCGACAGCGTCAAGCAGGCGGATATCGTGCTGCCGGTGGCGCACTGGTTCGAGTTTACGGACATGGAGCTTGCCAGCAACCACCCGTACATCGTGTATGGCGCGAAAGCCGTCGAGCCGCTGTATGAGTCGAAGTCTGACCTGGACATTCTGAAGCTGCTGGCGAATAAAATGGGCGTCGGCCAGTACTTCGACTATACCGAAGACGAGCTGCTCCAGATGTCGATTTCCCCGGCGCTAGCCGAACGCACCGGCTGCTCGCTGGAGAAGATCAAGGAAGACGGCGTCTTCAAGGTGTGGTATCAGGACCCCGAAAAGCCGAACATCGGCGCGGGCTTCAACGGGGTGTTCGGCACGCCGTCGGGCCGGGCGGAGTTTTATAACGAAAACCCGACGCCGCGCGTGAACTCCACCACGGCGCAGCAGTTCGATCCCGAAACCGACCGCCTGCCGCACTTCGATCCACCACTGGAAGTCTGGCCGGAGCGCGAGATCGCCAAAAAGTATCCGCTGGCGTTCTTCCAGGAGCATACCCGCTGGCGCGTGCACACCCAGTACTCCGAAGCGGCGTGGCTGCGCGAGCTGGACCCGGAGCCGACGGTCAAGATGTCGCCCGCCGATGCGGACGCGCGCGGCATCAGCACCGGCGATTACGTCGAAATCTACAACGATCGCGGCTCGTGCGTGGTGAAGGCCATCGTCAGCGCGGCGCTGCCCGCGGGCATGGTTTCGCTGCCGAAGGGCTGGCTGCCCAAGCAGCACAAAGAGGGCACGCCGTGGTCGCTGACGCACATGCAGCTCAACCCCTCATCGATCAACCAGAGCTACTTTGACGTGGCGGTTGAAGTACGCAAGTGGAACGGAGATAAGTAACGATGGCGAAAAAACATTACGTGATGGTGGTTGATACCAAGCGCTGCATCGGCTGCCATACGTGTGCGCTGGCCTGCAAAGTCGAGAACAACCTGCCGGACGGCGTGTGGTGGAACCGCACGCTGACGGTTGGCGGCGACGAAATGGACACGCCCGAAGGCGAGTACCCCAACCTGCAAATCGGGTTCATCACGCTGGCCTGCCAGCACTGCGAGAATCCCGCCTGCGTCAAGGTGTGTCCGGTGGGCGCGACGTGGAAAGACGAAGAAACCGGCCTCGTCATGCAGGACCCGGACAAGTGCATCGGCTGCCGGTACTGCATGGTGGCGTGCCCCTATACGGGTGTGCGCCAGTTCAACTTCGAGGAGCCGCAGTTCGCTGCCGCGGTCGAGGTTGGCTCGGTGGATGCGTTCAACCACCAGAAGCACACGGTCGAAAAGTGCACTTTCTGTGCGACGCGGGTGGCAAAGGGCCAGGAACCGGCCTGCATCGAGGTGTGCCCCGCGCGAGCGCGCACGTTCGGTGATCTCAACGACCCGAACAGCGACGTCTCGCTGCTTTTGAGCAAACGCCCCTACTTCCAACTTCTGGACGAGAAGGGCACGGAACCGTCTGTCTATTTCCTGACTTAGTGAGACTTGCTGCTGAGAAGTGAGGGGCCAAAAATGAACTCTTCAATTGCGCAGAGTCGCCGGAAGCCGGTTAACCCACTCTGGATCGCGGCTGCGGCGGTCGTTACGGTGGCCGGTGTGGTAGCCTGGGTCGTGCAGCTCACCCAGGGCATGAGCACTGTATCGCTTTCGAATCTCACCCCGTGGGGGACGTATATCGCGGGATTCATCTTCTTCATGGGCCTCAGCGCGGGGTCGCTGGTGCTGTCTTCGCTGCCCGTACTGTTCGATCTGCCCCGGTTCCGCCCCTACGCCAAACTGGGCGCGTACATCGCGCTGGCGTCGCTAATCGTGGGCGGGCTGTACATCATGGTCGATATCGGGAAACCGGATCGCCTGTGGCGCATCGTGCGGTACGCGCACCTGGGGTCACCGATGCTGTGGGATCTGCTGCTGACGGTGGCTTACCTGATCGTCTCGACGGTGTACCTGCGGCGCTTGATGCAGGCGAAGGGTGACGACAAGGGCCTCAAGCCGCTGGCGCTGATCGTCTTCCTGGCCGGGCTGGCCGATGGGCTGACCGCGTTCGTGTTCGCCACACAGATCGGGCGTGAGTACTGGTATTCCGCCGTGCAGCCCATCGCGTTTTTCGTGGCGGCGGTGGCGTCGGCAGGTGCGACGATCCTGCTGGTGATGACCTTCCTCAAGCCGAGCGGGTACGTGCACCTGGAGTGCTGCGACCTCAACCCGATCTCGCTGCTGACGGCGTCGATGCTGGGCCTGAGCCTGCTGCTGATCGTCAGTGAAATGGTCACGCTGGCCTTCAGCCGTTCGGCCAGCGCGACGGAACTGATCGACCTGATGATCGCCTCGCCCGTATTCTGGGTCGAGATCGTCTCCGGCGTGGCGGCGCTGCTCCTGCTGCTGATCGCGCCGCTGCGGGGTGGCGGCACCGCGCAGACCGTGACGAGCGCGGGACTGGCGCTGGTGCATCTGGCGGCCAAGCGCCTCACGTTTGTCGGAATGGGCTTCGCGGTAGAGAATATCGACTATGCCGGTGTTAACATCGGCTCCGTTGGGGCAGCTATGCCGACCCTGGTGGAATTCGGCGTCGCGCTTGGCCTGCTGGGGCTGTTCATCCTGCTGCTGACGGTGGGCTTCAACAGCTTCCAGTTGGTCGACGAGCCGCGTGGGTAGCCGCATCGCATAGTAACAATCGCACAGTGAAGCGCATAGGTGGCAGGATAGGTCGGGGTCGCCACGTGGCGGCCAGACGAGCCTATCCTGTCCCCCTTGCGCTGCCAAACAACGCACTCACTTTTCGGAGATCCGATGCCTAACGCTCCAGCCTGGCCAGCGATGCGCCACAGCAAAAACGTCACCACGCTGCGAAATGCGCTGATTGTGGCGATTTTGCTCGGCGCGTGGCTGTACGGCTTCACAACGACGCGATCCGAGATCGCGCCGCTGGTCCCGAACGTGCTGCCGACCGCGCATACGGTCGTCAAAGAGGGCGACGTTTTTGTCGCCTACAATACCAGTCATGAGATCGTGGGGTATGCGGCGGCGGCGGACGCAACCGGCTATGGCGGCCCGGTGTATCTGCTGGTGGGCGTCGATCCGGAGGGCGAGATCGCGGGCATCCAGGTGATCGAACAGCGCGAGACGCCCGGATTTTACGCCCTGCTGCGCGATAACCGTTTCGTTCAAAAGTTCCTGGGGCGCAAGCTGGATCAGCCGCTCGTGCTGGGCGACGACATCGATGGCGTGAGCGGCGCGTCACTCAGTGCCAATGCGGTCGCTACCGCGATCTGGCGCTCGGTGGCAAAAATCCAGACGGAGACGGCGGCGTCTGCTTCCGTGCCGGTGCAGTTCGGGCTGCCGGAAGTTACCCTGGTGGCGCTGTTCGCGACCAGCCTGTTCCTGCCACGTCTGCGTAAGCCGCGTCACAAGCACGCTTTGCGCTGGGCGATCATGCTGATCAGCCTGGTGATTCTGGGTTTCATGTATAACAAGCCGCTGACCATCGCTAATTTTGCATCACTGTTGGCCGGGTATTGGCCCACGTGGCAGAACCACCTGTACTGGTATCTCGTGCTGGGCGGCTCGATCGGCGTGGTGCTGTTCAGCGGCAAAAACATGTACTGTCACACGATTTGCCCGTTCGGTACGGCGCAGGACTGCTTCGCCCGGCTGGGCGACGCGCATCCGTTCAGCGCGAGCGGCGACTCGAAGCTCACCCGGCGGCTGCGCTGGGTTCCGCGCTGGCTGGCCGTGCTGGCATTGGCGATGGGACTTGCGTTCCGGCAGCCGGGCGCGGCGAGTTACGAGCCGTTCGGCACGCTGTTTTCGCTATCCGCCGGGTTTTTCCCGTGGATGCTGCTGGTAATCGTACTGTTCACGTCGATGCTGCTGCTGCGACCCTTCTGCACGTATCTCTGCCCGGTCAAACCGGCGCTGGAGTCCGCCCTGTACGTCCGTAACCGGGTGAGGCGACTATGGAACACCAGGATGAGCGCTTTACGGCAGTAAGCCCGCGTCAGGCGCTCTACTTTTTTATCGTGCTGTGCGTGATCCTGATCCTGATTATCCTGTTCAGCCAGTACAGCGACGAAAGCACGCTGACGGATGAGATCTATCTGCAATCCGGCGTCGCTCAGATAGATGGGAATTAGCGCGGTGACTGCAACAAACACACTTTCTCGTCGCAAGTTTCTAAGGGTCATGGCGGTGGGCAGCGCGCTCAGCGGGCTGAGCTATTGGGCCAACCGCACAGTAAAACAGGCACCCAGCGTACACCGGACCGCGCTGTTGATGGGCATGGTCGTTAACCTGACGCTGATGGGCGACGAGTCCGCGCAGGCGGAAGCCGCCGCCGAGGCGACCCTGGCGGAGATGCGCCGCCTCGCGGACCTGTTCACCCGGTTCGATCCGGCCAGCCCGGTGTCGCAGCTCAACACGGGGGACATCATCGGCTATCCCTCGCCTGAACTGTTGACATTGCTACGGGACGCGCAGACTCTGCACGCCATATCGGACGGAGCGTTCGATGTCACGGTTAAGCCGCTGCTGGATCTGTATCAGAGCACAGAAGCGCGGGATGGGAGCCTACCTTCTCAGGCGGCGGTCGAGCGCGCGCTCGACCGGGTAGGCGCGCAGAACCTGCGCATCACCGGCGACGAGATCTGCTTCACGCAGGCGGGCATGGGCCTCACGCTGGACGGCATCGCCAAGGGCGCGGTGATCGACGGCGGCGTCGGTACCCTGAACGCACACGGATTCCCGAATGTGCTCGTCGAGGCGGGCGGCGATCTGCTGGCTTCCGGTTCGCACAGCGCCCAACGACCGTGGAAGATCGCGCTGCGCGCGCCGCGTGCGGATCAAGCCATGCCGTCGCTGTACGTTGAGAACAGGGCGGTTGCGACGTCCGGCGATTATCTACAGGCGTTCGCGTCCGATTACTCAGCCCACCATATCATCGATCCGCGCCGGGGCATATCGCCCGCCGAGCTTGCCAGCGCCACGGTTATCGCGCCGACGGCGGCCCTGGCCGACTCGCTCGCCACGGCGATCATGGTCGCAGGCAGCGAAGCGGGCGTCGCGCTGCTCGCGCACTATCCGGGCTGCGAAGCCTGCCTGATCGACAAACAGCTCCGGCCTATTCTCTCACCGGGCATAGCGGATTACCTGGTTTGATCGCCCACTTCAATGCACGCGCATGGTTCACATGGAGATGTCATCGTGGTTTCTCAAGTGCCTCCTAAAGCTGCGGATGCGGCCTTCGAAAAATTGTCACACATCGCCCTGGCCCGCGCCAACGTGTTCGGTCTGCTGGCGCGCGCCTTCTTCGACCCGACGGGCGACCTCGTGCAGAAGCTTCAGTCTGGCGCGTTTGTGTCGGAGCTGTACGTCTACTTCCGCGATCTGCTCACTCAGCAGGTTCACCGGGGTGAAGTAACTGAACTGCTGTATCCGCTGGAGCCGCTGCACGCCGTCCAGAGCGATCTGGCGACGGTGGACCCGGACACGCTGCTGAAGGCGCTGAAAGTCGAATATGCGCGCCTGTTCATCGGGCCGGGCAGCCCGGAAATTCCGCCGTATGAGACGTTCTACAACCCCAACAAGTCCAGGCCACTGTTGATGATCAGCGCGGAGGCCGTTGCGGTCGAAAAAGCCTATCACAAGGCGGGCGTCGCCATCACCGCCGGGTTGAACGAGCCGCCGGATCATTTTGCGACCGAGGCCGAGTTTTTGTACTTCCTGTGCGGCCAGGAATCAGACTGCTGGTCGGCGGGGGATAACAGCGGAGCGAGACGGTGGCGGCGGCTGGAACTCGATTTTCTGGAAAAGCATCTGGGGCGCTGGGGCGGTGACTTCTGCCAGCGCGTCGAAACGGAGAGCACACATCCGTTTTACCAGTCTACTGCGCACTTCGCGGGCGCATTCATCAAAATGGAGAGCACCCATTCGATCGAGGAATAAGGCTGCGCGGCGCAGTTGACCCGGCGCGCCCGAATAAGAATAATGCGAAAGGCTTAATGGTATGAGTGCAGGTTTGCCGGTCCAACTGGCCCCGATGGCCGCGACGCCGCGCCAGATCCACCCGGAGCGCTGTTTGCGACAGCGCCACCAACATGCCGCGTGCGCATACTGCCAGGATGTCTGCCCGACCGGGGCGATCCGGTTCAGCCAACGCGCCGTGTTTTTGACCGCCGACGACTGCATCGGCTGCGGCCTGTGCCTGTCCACCTGCCCGGTCGAGTGTTTCGAGACCAGCGCGTGGTCCGAGCGCAGCCTCGTGAGCGCGCTGGACCGGGTAAACACGCCCACCGTCGAGATTGTGTGCAAGTCGCACCCCGCGCCGCAGATGGGCGACGAGACGGTGCCCGTGATTCAAATCGGCGCGTGCCTGGGAGCGGTGTCGCCGGGCGTGTGGTATGAAGTCGGACTTGGCGCTGCCGCGCGCGTGCGGTTGGAGCACTGTTCGGGCTGCGCGCTGGCTGAAGCCGCGCGCTATACACATAAAGCCGTCGAGCTTGCGAACACATGGCTGCAATCGAGCGGACACGCCCCCACGCTGCTGATCGCCGAAGAGAGCGATCCCGCACCCGCCAGCGCCACACGCCGCGCGGTGGTCTCGGCGGAGCAAAAGATAGTCAACCGGCGCAGCTTTCTGACCTTCGCCTTTGCGCGCAGCAGCGGCGCTCCCCAGCAGGCGCTCACCGGACTGCCGGAGGACGAGGAGGTACAGCAAAAGCTGCCACCCCATACTCCCGTGTGGCTGCGCCACCTGTCCGCAATCTACCCGACCTCCGCTGCCGGTGCGGAGGCGCGATCCGAGCCGGAGGCGACGGAAACCCGGTGGCCTACGCTGTCGGTGGAGTCTAACTGCGTCGCGTGCGGAGCCTGCGCGCGCTACTGCCCCTCCGGCGCACTTTCGACCACCAGCGTAGAAGGACAGTACCAGCACCTCTTTACGCCCGGCTTCTGCCTGGGATGTGGCCTGTGCGCCCAGGTGTGCAGCACAGGAGCACTGACACGCAGCTACGCGCCGGACGACGCGCCGTTTGAGACGCGCGTGATGCAGGAACGCTCGGTTGGGGTATGCAAAAAATGCGGCAATCCGGCGCTGGACATGCTCAACGGCCTGTGCTACTGGTGCGCGACCGAACCACCGATGCGTTCCGTGCTGAACAGCGCCAAAGGGTATTTGTTCCAGCGCAGTATTCTAAAGACTAATTTGAACGATGCTTTCAATGACGCGGATTAGGATCTAAGAGTGGGAGAAATCATGAAGATCCGGAAAGTCCCACTGCTACATCCTGCGGCGAAGCGGACATTCTTTTCTAACCCGCAGGGATTTTTCCATGTATAGGCAAAGGATGATGTACAGCCGAGGTACTCGCGAACTGGACTGAATATTCTGGAATCGCGAATGAATCGGTTTACCGCATCAAGATCTCGGCAGGTCTATCCAACGCTGTACCTCCCCAGAATCACCGATCTTCATCAATCTCCCCTCACCAGGAACTACTGAGCCAACATGGTTGCACTTTCCCCGCAGCGCACGACCTTTGCAGATGGCAAATACGTTCACAAACTCCTCCCACTGTGTGCACATTTGTAGACAGTAGGTTCAGCGTAGTTCAAGCGACAACCGCCACGGTGCGGCGATAGGCATAATGGAGCTATGCCAAGGAGAGAGTGGAACGTGAACAAAATATTGATTCGACTGGGCTTACTTTGCTCGATCGTGCTTTCCCTTATGAGCAGGACCGCTTTGGCACAAGACAATGTGCCGTATCAACTGCGGACCTTAACCACAAATGAATATATTGACGGCGTATACGAGATCTGGCGTTCATCCCCGGGCACAGATCAGGATTGGGACGCACACGGACGATTTGTCCAGGCGGTACACTTCGAACTCAATGCCCGCTACCCTGACTTCAAAGATACCGACTTTGACGACCTTGACAAAGCGTGGCACGTCTTGAATCTTGAGTATCCACCGTATTACAGCTGGTGGAGCAGAGATAATGCATTTGGTGCGCCAAGCTACTCTGAATGGCATGAGCTGTTGGCAGAAGCATGGCTGCGCGAAAACCCAACCGATCTCAGCACCATCGACACACTACGCTTTGGAGACTATGCGCTTACTCTGGTTGGCAAAGGAGACTTTGATGGAAACGGAACAAACGAGATCATCCTGAAAGTCGTTGAATATCTGTTTGACTCTGACACCTGTGCTGGCTACTTACATCGTCCGGACATGATTCTTCCTTCACGCAGCCAATTGATAGCTGTCCGGCTACTTTTGTCGTCTGGCGTGACTCTGAGCGTACGTCGCGTATAATCTTCGCCTAAAACGCCCCTGATTCCCTCCTAACGCTGCAAAAGGACAATACCCATGAACTGGCGTCAGCTCTGGATCGCAGGCAAACGATTGGTCGCGCGTGGACTTCCTCAGCTCGAAACCAAGCTGAAGGAATGGACCCAATCTGCGCCGGATCGCCAGATCATCGGAATTACCTCCGATTTGTGGCGCAGTAAGCACGAGCTGATTGCGGAAAATGCGTTTCTGCGCCAGCAGGTGATCGTGCTGAAGCGTCAGAGTTCGGGACGACCAGCGCTCACACAGCATGATCGGCGCGTGCTGGTGGTTCTGGCGAGCAAATTGCGGGGTTGGAAGGGTGCATTGCGCATCGTAAAACCGGATACGCTCCTGAAATGGCACCGGCAAGGATTCCGGTTGTTCTGGAAAGGAAAGTTGCAGGGCCAACGCCGCAAGCCACAACTCTCCCCGGAAACCATCGCCCGGATTGCTGAGATGGCGGTCGAGAATCGAAGATGGGGCGCGCCGCGTATTCGCGACGAGTTGCTCAAGCTGGGCATTACGGTCGCCAAACGTACGGTCCAGAAGTACATGCGCCAGGCGCAGCGCGGTTTGCCGCCCGAGCACAAACGTCAGACGTGGGCGACGTTTCTGGCCAATCATGTGGGCGAGATCTAGGTCTGCGACTTCGTTCAGACATATGATCTGTTCTTCCGCACGATCTTTATCTTCTTTATGGTCGAGTTGGGATCGCGACGCGTGGTACATTTTGGCGTCACGCGATCACCGCGTGATACGTGGGTAACTCAGCAGCTGCGCGAAGCCAGACCATTCGACGAAGGACCGCATTTTCTCATCTACGACAACAATGGCAAGTATAGTGCTCAGTTCGAGCGTGTCGCAGCGGGAGCCAGCATTGAGGTGATCCACACACCAATGGGAGCACCCAAAGCAAACGCGATTTGTAGATGACCGAAGGGAACGCCGAAGGCTACGATTCATCGGCAGCGTCAGGCGTGAGCTGCTGGATCACAATCCCGGCCAGTCCACCGCCGCTATTCAACTGCGGCGCATTTCGATTTTGGGTGGCTTGCATCATGACTACCAATGGACTGCCTGAGAGAAGAATCCGGCGCGGACGAGAAAAGTAGCCGGCACGGTGCTGCCAGGCACACCAGAACTGCACTCGTCTCTCGGATTCCACACGTTTTATTAACACAGAGATACCCACTGCTCTGTATGAAGAATCCATGGATCTCGTTGTGAAACTCGTGCCAGCGGTACAGACCAAATCGGTGACTCTAATATCCAGGTATGATGAACAGAAACGCAGTACCGTAATCGTCGTGCATCCGTCGGATTGTCATCAACGCTAGAGCGCTAAACTCATGGGAGAGTTTGCTAATAAGGATGATTTGATGATCCGTTTGAAGTTCGTCCTTTCACTCTTGTTGTTGCTTACGGTTTTAGTACCTCCTGTTCAAACCCAGGAGGTACACTCCGACGTGACTCGCATCGGACGCGGCGTGGCGCAGTCGGTCGAATGGCACCCCAGGGGTGATTACATTCTCGTCTCGACAATAACGGGCACGTGGTTGTATACACCCGAGTTGGACGATATGGCGCACCTTCCAGATGCCTGGTTAGCCACGGTCAGCCCCGATGGACGTTATATCGCCGGTGTTGACGCTGATTCCCACATCCGCCTGTGGGACGCGATCACTCTGGAGCCCATCGAGAGCCCTGATAACGGCTACTTCTTCCATGTGAAAGCATTGGCATGGAGTCATGACGGGCGTTATCTGGCTGCTGCGGGAACTCGCGATCAAGACCTGATCTATGTATGGGATTTATCCAATTCACAGGACATGGTTTTCGCCATACCGAATTCCGCTGACAGGTTCCTGTGGAGTCCCGACGCGCATCGTCTGGCAATGCTGGACTCCCAAGGAGGTGGGCTTGTCGTCTTTGATGTCGATCACAGAGAGACATTGTTGACGCGCCCCGCTGCCGATGTACCACACGCGTCGCAGGTAGCCTGGCAAGACTCAGACAAACTGCTGGTGTCGGAGTACGGCGAGAACACGGATGTAAGTTCATGGAACGTCACTACGGGTGAGCAGGAAGAATCCTGGCGTCTTCCCGGCCATTCCGTACCTTATTCCAATCGCGCCGGTGATAGTCTGGCCACGGGCGTACCGGGTGGGATCGAGATCTCTCATGCAGGCACCGGGGACGACATTCGGGTGGAGACCGGCGACGATTATTTTGGCACTCTGGAGCTGGCATGGAGTCACAACAATCGCTGGTTGGCTGCAGGCACATACAGCATTGGCAAGTCGAATCCCGCCGAAACCCTTCTGATCAACCCGCACACCGGAGAAATCGTGCAACGCTTTGGCGGCGCCTACCAAACCATCCGGCATCTATCGTGGTCGCAAGATGATCGCTAACCCGATGTACAGGTTTATGGACTGACAAAAAAAGGAGCTGCTTGTAGGAT
>NZ_DAISHJ010000103.1:0-19138 GCF_036822615.1 Aggregatilinea sp.
CGGTCGTCGTGGCGGAAGGGGAAACCGCGACCCCTACGCGCACATCTGCGACTACGGCGACGCCTGCCGCGCTGCCCGTGCTCGATCCCTCGCTGTCACCCGCCAGTGCAACGCCGCCGGTGACGGCGGACGGTTCGTGCAGCGCCGCGCCGCCGGAGCTGTATGCCGGGGCGGGCGGGCGGACGACGCTGCTGCCCGCCGAAGATACGCGCGTGCGCCAGACGCCCGGCCTGGACGCGGCATTGGTGCGCTCGATCCCGCCGGGGCAGACGTTCGGCGTGCTGGACGGCCCGGTATGCCAGGACGCGATCTGGTGGTACGAGATTCACGGCATCAGCAGCGCGGGCGAATGGGACGGGTGGATCGGCGGCGGCATGAACGGCGTGGCGTGGATCGAGCCGTTCGACGTGGGCGACGTGGACTGCCCCGGCGCGGCAGATCCCCGGCTGGCGCCCGGCCAGCAGGGGCGTGTGACGCTCGATCCGCCGCTGCCCAGCCGCATGCGCTCCGTGCCGAGCACGGAAGGCGGCGAGACGAACGTCGTGACGCGTTTGCAGCCGGGGAAGGTGTTCGACGTGATCAGCGGGCCGGTGTGCGGCACGACCGATCCGTGGCGCTGGTGGCAGATCGAGTACCAGGGGCAGCAGGGTTGGATCGCGGAAGGGCAGCCGGGCGATTACTGGCTGGAACCGGTCGCCTCGTGACGCACAAACGCCCGGCGGGTGTGCCGGGCGTCCCATCAGCGCGTGTGGTTTGCCGGGTCAGATCCGGCCCTGGTTGATTTCCTGATCGATGTTGCTCGTGCCGCTTTTGACGTAACTCTCCGTGCGCTTCGCGGTGCTCTTGGGCGTCTTGTTTTCGTCGTCCATGCCCCGATTGCCGCCGAAGTCGTCGCTAAGCGTCTTGCGCGTGACCAGCCTGTCTTCTTCGCGCGGGTCGTCGTTCTCAAAGATCGGTTCGCGCCGTGCTTTATCCTGTCCGGTTGAGGGGTTGTCAGGCATTATGTCCTCCAGGCCTCATATCGGTACATTGTGTTCCGATCAAACCACAGATCGCCGCCGGAGGCATGAGGCAGACGGTGGGTTTCGGACCGGGCCAGGTGGCCTGTTTGCGGGCGCTGGCTCTTGCCGGGCGGGCGCAGTCAGGCTATGATGAAGTCAATTCCGTCAACTGAAGGGTCGCTAGGGTTCCGCCGGACACGCGCCGGGCCTGGACCGAGCGCGACAGAACGCCGCACGGCGGCAGGCACCTTGAGGCACAAAATGCCAGAGGGGGTAGGTTGATGCGTTTCATCGCGTCTCTATCCTGTGAGGTGTGCCTGGAGGCTCCGCATGTCTGCTGAATCGCCCGTGTCTTCTTCTTCCCATCTGCGTGCCGTTCTGCAAGCCCTGTTCGTCACTTTCCTGTGGTCTACCTCGTGGGTTCTGATCAAGGTCGGGCTAGAAGACGTGCCCGCGCTGACCTTTGCCGGGCTGCGCTACGTGCTGGCGTTCCTGGCACTGCTGCCGGTGCTGCTGACGCGTCCCGGCGGGGCGCAGGCGGTGCGCGCGCTCACGCGGCGCGACTGGGCGTTGCTGCTGGTGCTGGGGCTGATCTTCTACAGCATCACGCAGGGGGCGCAGTTTTTGGCGCTGGAACGCCTCCCGGCCATCACCACCAGCCTGATGATCAGTTTTTCGGCGGGCATGGTGGCGCTGCTGGGCATCTTCACGCTGGGCGAGCGGCTGACGCGCTTGCAGTGGTACGGGCTGGCGCTGTATCTGGTGGGCGTGATCGTCTACTTCTACCCGATCGACATCCCCACGCGTGAGGTCGTCGGGCTGGGGATCGCGCTGGTGTGCGTGCTGGCGAATACGGTGTCGTCCGTGCTGGGGCGCGCCGTCAACCGCCGGGGCACGATCCCGCCGCTGGTGGTGACCGTCACCAGCATGGGCATCGGCGCGGTGGTGATGCTGGTCGCGGGGATCGCGGCGCAGGGTTTGCCCCCGCTCAGCCTGCAAACCTGGGTGATTATCGCGTGGCTGGCGGTGGTCAATACCGCGCTGGCGTTTACGCTGTGGAACCACACGCTGCGCACACTGTCGGCAGCGGAATCGAGCGTGATCAATAACGCGATGCTGATCGAGATCGCGGCGCTGGCATGGATCTTCCTCGGGGAGTCGCTCGACGCGCGCGAGATCGGCGGGCTGGCGCTGGCGGGCGTGGGCATGCTCGGCGTGCAGGTCCGGCAGGTGCGCCGCGTACGCCCCGCATCCGTTGCGCCGGAGACGGCTGCCGTTCGTGCCGATCCGCCCGCCGTGGAAGTGTGCGCAGGGCCTGATTTACCCTACAATGAGAGTCAGAAGCCGGTATTTTTTACCAGGAGCGATAGTTCTATGGCATCCAAAGAAAAAATCCTCGACCTGATCGAGCGCGGTTTTGCCCAGGAGGAAGCGTTCATCGCGGATCTGTCCGACGAGGATCGCGCTTTTATCGGGACGCTCGAAACGTGGTCCGCGAAAGACGTGATTGCCCACAACGCCGCCTGGAAGTCTCTCGTCGCCGATATCATCGCCAAGGCGCGCCACGGAAAGCCGCTGCCCGCCGAGGAAGAACTCGATCACCGCAACGCGAATTTTTACGACGCCAACAAAGACAAGACGTGGGATATGGTCATCGAGGATGCGGGCTACGCTAAAAACGAGCTGGCGGCCCAGACGCGCGCGCTGACCGAAGAGGAAATGAACGACCCGGCCTGGGCGGGCGCGACCAACAGCCGCCCGATCTGGCGGCGGATCGTGGGCAACGGCTATTCGCACCCGCTGTCGCACCTGGTCGATTATTACGCCAAACACGACCATCTCGACCGCGCCGCGCAGATCAGCCAGCAGGTCGCGGAGACGTTGATGCCGATCGATAACTCCGCCGACTGGCAGGGTACGCAGAAGTACAATCTGGCGTGCTATTATGCGCTGGCGGGCAGCACGGATCAGGCGCTCGCGCTGCTGAAGGAAGCGTTGACCCTGAACCCCGACCTGACCGAGTGGTCGAAGGAAGACGCCGATCTCGCCTCGCTGCGCGACGATCCGCGCTATCAGGCGCTGTACACCACCACCGCCTGACGATAGCAGCGTAACGCCCCTCATCCCCGGGCCGATCGCGCCCGGGGGTGAGGACTGCCGCATCCGGCGATTCCACCCCGACATCACCCTCACCAGGAGCGACACTCGTATGGCATCCCAGGCAACCATCCTCGACATGATCGACCGTGGCTACACGCACGAAGCCGCCTTTATCGCTGATCTCTCCGATCCGGAGCGCGCCGCCGCTGGCACGCTCGCAGAGTGGTCCGCGAAGGACGTGATCGCCCACAGCGCCGCATGGAAGTCGTTCCTGGCCGAGCGGATCGACAGGGTGCGCCGGGGCGATCCGCCGCTGCCCAGCGAGGATCTGGATCGCCGAAACGCCCAGTTTTACGAGGCCAGCCAGGACAAATCGTGGGAGGCGGTTCTCGCGGACGCCCACGCGGCCACGGACGCGCTGGCGGCTCAAACCCGCGCTCTGACCGACAAGGAGCTGAACGATCCGGCCTGGGCCGGGGCCACCGACAATCGCCCGATCTGGGATCGTATCGTGGACGAAGGCTACATTCACCCGCTGGATCACATCATCGAGTACTACCGCGCCCACGGCCAGCCGGAACGCGCCGATCAGCTTCACGAGGCGATGCTGCACGCGCTGCTCCAGGTGGATGACTCGCCGCTCTGGCAGGGCGCGCAAAAGTACAATCTGGCGTGCTTTCACGCGCTGGCAGGCGACGCGGATGAGGCGCTCGCGCTGCTGAAGGACGCGCTGCGCCTGGATCCCGCCCTGCGCGAGTGGTCCGAGGAAGACGCCGATCTCGACGCGCTGCGCGACGATCCGCGTTATCAGGCGCTGTATACGGCGTAAGGAGCGGTCAGCGGTTGGCGATTAGCCGTTAGCACAAAGGCCGCTCATCCCGGTTCCGTTTCATCAAATTGGTGAGAGGAATTGGGTGATATATGACGGAAAATTGCAGGGGCGGGATCAATCTTCCGCCCCTTTTTGGTGTGCGATCAATGGTTGGTTGGCGGGCGTAACCGGACTCAGGCGCGGCGACCGATCATCAGGAACTGGCGGATGACGAAGGACATCTCCCCGCCGGGCGGCAGATCGGGCTTCATCCACGCGGCGGCGGGCGGAGGCGCCTGGACCAGCATCGCTCGCAGGCGCTGGATGGTGGCCGGATCGCAGCCCATGCGCTCCGCCCAGGGCACGAGGTCGTGGCGCGTGTCGAAGTCCTCGTAGTGCTCGACGGTCAGATCCGCCCCGGTAAAAAAGCCCTTCCATTCGACCTTGCTGTAAGCCCAGTTGTGACTCGGATCGCGCAGCTTATCGACAGAATTGACGTAGCGCGCGGCCTTCGGCTCGCCGGGGGCGAGCTGGTCGATGACCGCGACGATCCCGCCGGGGCGCGTCACGCGGGCGGCTTCGCGCACGAACTGCGCCACGTCGGGGAAGTGATGCGGCGCGACGCGGCACGTCACCGCGTCGAACGTGCCCGCCGCGAAGGGCAGGTGCTCGGCATCGAGGCGCGCGTGCACGATCTGAGGCTGGCCGCTGGCGACGTGATTCTTGCGCGCGGCGAGCAGCATGGCGTGGGTGAGGTCGCTGGAAATGGTCCACGCGCCGCGCCGCGCGACGGCCAGCGCGGTATGCCCGCCGCCCGTCGCCACGTCGAGCACGCGCCAGCCCGGCTGCGGATCGAGCAGCTCGATCACGCGGTCGAGGCTGTAGCCGGAGGCGTGCGCCTGCGCAGTCACGTAGGCGTCGGCGTGGGCGGCGAACTGCCGTTGGGTCAGGGACTTGATATCGTCGGGCATGGCGGGCACTCCTGGTTACCTGTCAGCGGAATGGAAACGAGACACCTTCGGGCATTGAATCAAACAGGGCGCGCCACCCGGCACGCCCTGTCAAAAACCACGTTCGTGCTGCGGGTTTAGCGACGGCGGCCCACAATGCGAAGGATGAACAGGAACAGGTTCACGAAGTCCAGGTACAGGATCAGCGCGCCGAGGATCGACACGCGGCGCGTCAGCGTGGCGGTGTCACCTTCGGCAGACATCTGGTCGATCAGCACCACCTGATTCTTGATGCGCTGGGTATCGTAAGCGGTCAGGCCGGTGAAGATGATCACGCCCGCGTAGCTGACGATCCAGTACAGGGCGCTGCTCGCCAGGAAGATGTTGACGATGCTGGCGACGATCAGGCCGATAAGGGCCATGAACAGCAGCGATCCCATCTTCGACAGGTCCACCGTGGTCGTATAGCCCACGATGCTCATCGCGCCGAACATAGCGGCGGTGGCAAACAGGGCGACGTAGATGTCACTCAGCGCGAATGCGTAGAGGATCACCGACAGGGTCGCGCCGTTGAGCGCGGCGTAAATCAGAAACATGGTCGTCGCGCGCTGGGCGGGCATCCGCATGATGCGCGCGGAGAGATACCAGACCAATCCAAGCTCGGCAAACAGGAAGAGGATGTACGCCGGGTAAAGGGTCAGGGTCAGACCGGTCGCCGCGAACAGCACCGCGACGAGGGCGCTCGTGCCCAGGCCCGCCGTCATCCACATGTAGACACCCTTCATGACCTCGTTGACGTTGACACGAGGGGTGCTTGCTGCCACTGTTACAGGGGGACGATAAATATCCATCTCAGGCTCCTGGTCCACGAAGTTCCGCACGTTTACACGTTACGATAAACGAACAAGTTGATTATACCGCAGGAATGGCGCGCCGGAGTTAACTTTACGCGTTTCATATAAAACTCGTACGGGGATGGCGCAGATGGCGTTTTTGCGCTCGAACTGTTCAAAAGTAATGAAACTTTTGTTAAATCCTGCAACGATTTACCCCTTCAGGGAACACACTTATTTCTCCTAAGACGGGGGGTATGTTATGATCGGGTTGTGGGGCATGACTATAGTCCTGTTCCTGCGATCTTCCATATGTGGATGTTTCGCACTGTCTGCGCGCGGTACCGAATCAGGCACAAAACGGGGGGTGGCGCACCTTACTGGCACGCACCGCACTCAGCCAACCCAAGATCCTCCGGGCGCGTCGCAGTGCTGCGACTCTTGAGCGATGGTTTTTTTCTGAACGGATCGGTCGTTTTTGATGCGTGAGCCACTCACCATCCTTTGGCTTGGCGGCGACTGCGCACTTCTGGACGCAGCGTGGCAGCAGTTCGACGTTGTCAACATCCGCACAAGCAGTCTTCTGCCACACGTCCTCAACGGGCAGGTGGCCGCCTGCGTCGTGGACTGTGAATGGATGGGGGAGAGCAGCGAGGCGCTGCTGGCACGCGTTCGAGAAATTCGCCCCGACACGGCTCTGATCGCGCTGACGACCGGCGCGACCAACGGCAAAGATTTGCAGGCGGACGCGGTGCTGTCGCGCAGCGCGCCGCCGGACGAGCTGCTGCACCTGCTGACGTATCTCCAGCCGCTCGAACAAGAAAGCGCCCCTCAAAACGAAATGTCCACGCCCGCCCGCGTCGAGGTGCTCGAAAAACGGCTCGCGCACCTGGAAGGGCTGCTGCAATCCGCGCTCAATGTGCCCGGCTCGATCCGCGAATCGAATATTCTGGCCGACCTGCGTCACGTGGCGCGGGTGGCGGTCGATGCCGATAACATCGCCGTGCTGCTGGTGGATCCCAGTTACAGCGACGTCAGCGACGCGCTGCACCTGGGCGTCTCCAAAGCCTACGTGGCGACCTGTCAGGAAACGTTCCAATCGCTGTCGCCTGAGCAGCGCATGGTGTATCTGGGCGACGAGGTGATGCTGCGGACCGTGGGCACGGATACGCCAGCCAGCGCGCAGCGACGTGAGGCTGAGTCGATGGGCGCGCGCTCGTACATGCGGCTGCCGCTGATCATCGACAATCACATCATCGGGTTCGTGGGCCTGTTTTCCGAGACGCCGGGACGGTTCGACGGCGGTCATTTACAGTTGGGCCGCCTGTTCGCGGCGCAGGTGGCGACCGCCGTGCGTAATCTGCGGTTGTCCGTGCGGCTCAACCGCGCCGAACAGCGCCAGCGTGCCGTCGGAGAGGTGGCGCGCCTGATCGCGGAAGATCTGACCGTGGACCGGCTGCTGAACCGCATCGTGGACGAGGCGGTGCGGCTGGTCGGCGGCAACGTCGGCTCGGTGACGCTGGTGCAGCCGGATCGCAGCCTGATCGTCAGCGCGGCCAACCCGCCCGACCTGATCCCGGTGGGGTTCCGCTTCGAGCCGGGGCAGGGTATGGCGGGCATGATCGTGCTGTCGCGGCAGCCGATGGTGGTTGCCGATTACAAGCAGTGGGAAAACGCTGTGCCCGAGCTGGCGCAGCCCATGCCGCCGGGCGCGACCCTGTTCGGCGTGCCGCTGACCTACCGCGATCGCGTGCTGGGCGTGCTTCAGGTGGCGGCGATGAACATGCCGCCGGAAGACGTGGCGGAGGCGCGGGAAACGCTGCTGATGCTGGCTCCGCAGGCCGCGATTGCGATCAGCAAGGCGCAGCTTCACGAGACGGTCCGGCAGGAGCGCCAGCAGCTTCGCGCGATCCTCGATCACACCGCCGCCGGAGTGATGGTGTGCGATGCCGAAGGGCGCGTGCAGCTCGTCAACCCAGAAGCGCGGCGCATCCTGAGCCGGTTGGGGCTGGAATACGAAGCTATTCACGACCGGCGCGTGGTCGATTTGCTGCGCGAGGTGGCCCCCGACCAGGACATTCAGGCCCTCAGCGCCCCGATCATCGAATTGGACCTGGGCGTGGCGGGCGAATATTTGCTGCACATCGCGCCGATTGCCACGCCGACGGGAGAGATCGAGCGTTACGTGGCGGTGGCGCAGGATATTTCGCAGCTTCGCCGCCTGGACCGCATGAAGTCCGACCTGATCCACATCCTCTCGCACGATTTGCGCAATCCGCTGGGGCTGGCGCGCGGCTCGATCGATCTGCTGGACGAGCCGGATCTCGACGCGAGCCAGCGCGAGCAGTTGATGGGCATGATCGTCAACAGCCTGGAGCGCATGGAGCAGTTGATTCAGGACGTGTCCGACCTGGAAATGGCCGAATCGCTGGGGCACGAAACGGCGCAGCCGTACCAACTGCCCGCGATGGTGCAGCGGATGGTGCTGCGCAATCTGCCCAAGGCCGAACGCCAGGGTTTGACGCTGACGTATCACGAGGCCCGCGTGCCGCCGCATACTCTGACCGGACACGCGATTCTGGTAGGGCAGGCGGTGGATAACCTCATCAGCAACGCGATCAAGTACACGCCGTACGGCTCCATCGACGTGACGCTGACGGTGGAGGGCGATTACGCGGTGGTTTACGTGAAGGATACCGGCGTCGGTATTCCTGAAGACAGCCTGCAGTACGTCTTCGACCAGTTTTACCGCGTGCACGACGAGCGCACGCGCAACATCCCCGGCACCGGGCTGGGGCTGAGCCTCGTGCAGACCATCGCGCGGACGCACGGCGGTTGGGTTACGGTGCGCAGCCAGCTCGACGTGGGCAGCGAGTTCAGCTTCGCGCTGCCGATCGCGGAGCGCCAGCAGAAGGCGTCTCCGGCCAATGCCGTGAAGCGCCTCGATCTGTCGGGATTGGTCAAACCGCAGGCGGGAACCGGCGATTAGGGGAGCGGGATTGGGACGACGCCCGCGCGCCACCCGGCGCAGATCGCATCCCCAGGCAGGACAACGCGGTTGGTATAAGACGTAGGGGCAGTTCACGAACTACCCCTACGATGTTTTTTAGACGGCAGAACAGCGTACGTTGCGAATCCCATCCCCCGGTCACTTCCGGATGCTTGCGTGGGGGAAGGGGAAAAGAATAGGGCGGGTTGCAAACCCGCCCCTACAAAACCCCGTTGGTTACGGCCCGGTCCCCTGATCGCCCACATCGCAAGATGCGCCGCAGAGATATTCGGCCAGGGACCATAAACGGGCGGCGCGCGATTTACTGCGCCGCTTCGGACAGGCTGGCGCGGGCGAGCATCGCCGCACCCAGCAGCACCGCGTTGTCGCCCAGGGCCGCCGGAAGAACCGGGAGCTTGTCGGGGTCCACCGGGCGGATCAGGAAGCGGTACATGGTATCGCTGATGATCGGCAGCAAATAGTCCCCGCACGCTTCGATCAGACCGCCGCCGTAGATGATACATTCGGGATCGAGCGCGTTGACCAGACTCGCCGTGAACACGCCCAGGTGGTAGGCGGCGCGTTCGAGGATGTCCGTCACGAGGCTGTCGTGCTCGTCGAGCGCCGCCTTCAGCACGCCGCTGGTGATCTGCCCGGTCGTGCTGAGATCGACCATCTTTTCGATCACCGTGCTGCGACCCGCGTGGATTTCCCCGATCAGGTCGCGTTCGATGGCGGTGCGGCTCGCCAGCGCTTCGATGCAGCCGCGCCTGCCGCACCCGCAGAGCGGGCCATCGATCATCACGACCATGTGGCCGACTTCGGCTCCGGCGTTGTGCGCGCCGCGCAGCAGCCGCCCGTCGATGATGATGCCGCCGCCGATGCCCGTGCCGGGGAAGATGCCCAGCACCGAGCGGTAACCACGCGCCGCCCCGACCGCCGTTTCGCCGTACGTCCCGGCGTTGACGTCGTTTTCCACGAACACGGGCACGCCCAACAGGTTATGCAGGCGCGGACCCAGCGCGACGTTGACCCAGTTGGCGAGATTGGGCGCGAACTCGATCACGCCAGCGCTGTAATCGGCTACGCCCGGCGCGCCGATGCCTACGGCCCAGATCTGGCTCATCTCCAGGTGCGCGTCGGCCACCGCGTCCCGCGCGGTTTTGGCGATGCGGTCGATCACCTCGTCCACGCCGCGCTCAGCGTGCGTTTTACGCTTGGCGCTGCCAATAATCCGACCTTCATGATCGACCACGGCGGCCAGAATTTTCGTGCCGCCCAGGTCGATGCCGAGCATAAACGCGGGCCGGACCCATTCTTGTTGTTCGGATGATTGTGGGGCGTCTTTTTTCTTAGATTTTTTAGCCACGCAAAGGTGCTCCTCTCCAGCCAAAAAGGGGAGTTGGTGTCTCTTTCTGGTAACTCCATGATAAACACAAGCGCGAATAGATGCCAGTCTCAGGCAAGTTCCCAGTGTGTAAGCTGTTAATGGTATGCTTAAAGCGAGGCGGCGCGGAGTGGTTGCGGGGCGTCCAAAGGGCGTGTATGCTAGCCATCAACGGAACATAAAACGACCCCAAACCAGGGCCGGGACCGAAGGCGCGCGGGTCGCCTTTCGCCACGCTCCGATTTTTATCTGGCATCAGGTTTCATAACGAGGGATAGACATGTCGCAAGCAAATAACGAGGGGGCGGCATCGGACGGGCGGCGCGGCGCTGGCTCGTACCAGATGCTGTGGGACTGCCGGTTTTGCGGGACGGCAAAACTGCTGGGCGTGACGCACCGGCACTGCCCGAACTGCGGCGCAGCGCAAGATCCTGCCTGGCGCTATTTCCCGGCGGAAGAAGATATGGTGGCGCTGGCCGATCACAAATACGTCGGGGCGGACGTGACGTGCCCCGCGTGCGGCCAGCCGAACAGCGCGGCGAGCAAGTTTTGCGGCGAGTGCGGTGCGGATCTGGCGACCGGGCAGGCGGTGCAAACGCAGGGCGCGCGCGACCTGGGCCGGGGCGCTGCGACGGCGGATACGCGCCGGGACGTGGTCAAGGATCAGTTCGACGCGGAAATGAAACGCGCCGGGGTGACGAAAGACGCCCCCGGTTTTTTGAGCACGACCAAAGGCCGCGTGATCCTGGCGGCGGTCATCGGCGTGCTGATCCTGGTGTGCGCCGGGATCATCTACGCGGTGACGTACAGCAAGGCCGTGACGGGCGAAGTCGAGCAGATGACATGGGAGCGCTCCGTCGATTTGCAGGTGTACCGGCAGGTCAATAACGAAGACTGGGAAGACGACGTGCCGGGCGACGCGTACGGGATCGACTGCGAGCGTAAACAGCACGGCACGAAGAAGGTCGAAGACGGCTCGCACGAGGAATGCAAGGACGTGGACAAGGGCGACGGCAGCTTCGAGCGGCAGTGCACGACCGTGACCGATTACCGCGACGAGCCAGTGTACGACCAGTACTGCGAGTACACGGTGGACCGCTGGCTGCCGGGACGCAGCGTTTCCGCGAACGGGGAGGGCGAGCAGCCTGCGCCCGAATGGCCCGCCTTCTCGCTGGCGGGCGGCACGTATGGCAAGGAGCGCGAGTCCGAGCGGCACGAGACGTACAGCGTGATCGTCAAGGACAGCGAGGGTGACACGCATACGTGCGAGTTCAACGACGAAGCGACCTGGGCGCAGTACAGCGTCGGCGCGAAGGTCGATCTGAAGGTGGGCATCGGCGGCACCGCGGACTGCGATACGCTGGCGCTGGCGGGGTAGAACGCGACACCTCACCCCTAAGTCCACCCTCAGATCAAGCGTTTTGGCCGTTTGATTCGCATATATAAAAAGGCGGGCGGGTTAGAAACCCGCCCCTACAGAACCCCGTCCGGCGCTGCCTGCCTCCGTTCGCCAAGTCGATTGGGGCAGGGGGTGAGGTGATGTGACCCGGCGGAATTAAAAACGGGGACGGACCGCGCGGCCCATCCCCGTTAGATCTTGCCCCCCAGACGCCTTTACATCGGCGCGGCCATCACCAGCACGTAGTACACCTTGCCGGAGGCCGACTGCCCATAGGCGATCCCCGCGTCCACGTAGGCCGCGTTCAGCATGGCGGCCCGGTGCGAGGGACTGTCTACCCACTGCCCGACCGCGCCATCAACACTATAGTCAAAACGATAGAGTGCGTTTTCGCCTGCTGCGCGCCAGGAATATCCGGCGTCGCTGATCCGCTGCCCGGGGTTGGAGCCGTCCGAGCCGGTGTGACCCAGAAAGTCATTGCTGGTCATGTCGTTGATTTGCCGCTGCGCCGCCGCATTCAGGGCGTCGTTGAGCGTGAGAGCGCCCAGGCCAGCTTCGGCCCGGACCTGATTAACCTTGGCGAGCACGTCCAGTACATGCTGATCGTCGCTTTGCGCGGCGGCGCGGTGGGCCGGTGCGAGCTGCACGGCGGACAGCGCCACGACAAGAATGAGCAGGACCTGCACGATACGGTTACGACACATACGCATATTCCTCCTAAAAATGTAAAGACAGTGTAAAAGGCTGTAAACGGCTGGTCAATGAGACAGATTCCCTATATGCCCGTCTTGACAGGGCTTCAAAAGCGGGGTACGGCGGCGCATTTGAGCGGAGATCGATCAAAGACAATGGGAATCGTGACGTAACATCAACAAGTCGTTAATAACGTTGCTGAGGGGCGCCCAGTTTGTTAGACTCTCGGATCGCGCAGGGGCCCGGATGAGGCGTCCTGAAGCATTGACAGGGGCAGGGCCAAGCAGTACACTACAGAACAGGCGTTCATGATACATCTGTTCGATCTCATTCTGCTGCCACGCCATCTCCTTACACCTGCGCTCACCCACAGAGCTATACGAGGTTGACCTGTATGTCACAAAACCAGATCGTCGTGCGCGGCGCGCGTGAGCATAATTTGAAGAACATCGACGTTACCATCCCGCGCGACAAGCTCGTGGTGATTACCGGGCTGAGCGGGAGCGGCAAAAGCTCGCTGGCATTCGACACGATCTTCGCGGAGGGCCAGCGCCGCTACGTCGAGTCGCTGTCGGCTTACGCACGCCAGTTCCTCGGCCAGATGGACAAGCCCGACGTGGATCAAATTGAGGGCCTGTCGCCGTCGATCTCCATCGACCAGAAGAGCGTGAGCAACAACCCGCGCTCGACGGTCGGCACGGTCACCGAGATTTACGACTACATGCGCCTGCTCTACGCGCGCATCGGCATCCCACACTGCCCGGTGTGCGGCGAGGAAGTGGTCGCGCAGTCGCCGCAGCAGATCGTGGACACGATCGAGCATTGGGCGGACGGCACGCGCATCCAGGTGCTCGCGCCCGTCATCAAGGATCGCAAGGGGCGTCACGAGCGCGTGCTGGACGATATCCGCAAGGCGGGCTTCGTGCGTGCGCGCATCAACGGCGAGGTCTACGACCTGTCGGAAGAGATCGAGCTGGAACGCTACAAGATGCACACGATCGAGGTGGTGGTGGACCGGCTGGTTATTCGCCAGTTCGACGATCCCGATGGCGACGAAGCCAACGCCGCGCGCAGCCGCCTGACCGACTCGGTCGAGACGGCGATGGAAATGGGCGACGGCGTGGTGGTGGTCAACGACCTCACCGACCGCGAGAACCCGGTCGATCACCTGTTCAGCGAGCATCTCGCGTGCGTGCACGGCCACATCAGTCTGCCGGAGATCGAGCCGCGCACGTTTTCGTTCAACAGTCCGCACGGCGCGTGCCCGGTCTGCCAGGGGTTAGGCGTCAAGCGCGAGTTCGACCCGGACCTGATGGTCCCGAACCGGATGCTGAGCGTGGAGCAGGGCGCGCTGGCCCCGTGGAACACGTCCAGCAACGACAGTTGGACGCGCACGATGCTGCTGGCCGCGTGCCACCATTACGGCATCCCGTCGGACGTGCCGTGGGAAGACCTGAAACCGGAACACCAGAAGATCCTGCTGTACGGCGGCAAGGGTAAAGTGCGCGTACAGCACCAGCGCAACGACGGCAGCCGGTTCAGCTACGATACGCCGTTCGAGGGCGTGCTGACCAACACGGCGCGCCGCTACCAGGAAACGACCTCCGACTACATGCGCGCCAAGTACGAGGAGTTCATGAGCGAGCGCCCGTGCGAGGCGTGCGGCGGCAACCGTCTGCGCCCCGAAGCGCTGGCCGTGACGGTCGCGGGGCGGCCCATCAACGAAGTGACCGCCATGCCGATCAAGGGGCTGCTGCGCTGGGTGCAGAGCCTGCGCGGGACCGGGCCGAGCGTCAACGGCCACCCGCGCCTGTCGGAGCGGGATCAGACGATCGGACACCAGATCCTTAAAGAGATCGAGGCGCGCGCGCAGTTCATGGTCAACGTGGGGCTGGACTACCTCTCGTTGGGCCGCACCGCCGGGACGCTCTCCGGCGGTGAAGCGCAGCGTATCCGGCTGGCGACGCAGATCGGCAGCCAGCTCACGGGCGTGCTGTACGTGCTGGACGAGCCGAGCATCGGCCTGCACCAGCGCGACAACGCCCGGCTGATCGAGGCGCTGATCAACATGCGCGACCTGGGCAATACGCTGCTGGTGGTCGAGCACGACCACGAGACGATGCTCTCCGCCGACTGGATCGTGGACCTGGGTCCCGGTGCGGGCGAGCACGGCGGGCAGGTGATCGCGCAGGGCACGCCCAAGCAGATCATGGCCGATCCCAACAGCATCACGGGGGCGTACCTGTCGGGACGCAAGTGCATCCCCACGCCGCCGCAGCGCCGCGCCGGTAACGGCAAAGCGATCGTCGTGCACGGCGCGCGCGAGAACAACCTGAAGGACATCGACGTCAGCGTGCCGCTGGGCAAGCTGATCGTGATCACGGGCGTCAGCGGGTCGGGCAAGTCCACGCTGATGATCGAAGTGCTCTATAAGAAGCTGGCGCAGGTGGTGTGGGGCGCGAAAGATCGCCCCGGCCAGCACGACAGCATCGAAGGGCTGGAAAACATCGACAAGGTGATTCACATCGACCAGTCCCCGATTGGCCGCACGCCGCGCAGCAATCCAGGCACGTATACCAAGATGTTCGACGCGATCCGCACGCTGTTCGCGGAACTGCCGGAGAGCAAGATTCGCGGGTACACGCCGGGCCGCTTCAGTTTCAACGTGAAGGGCGGGCGCTGCGAGAACTGCCAGGGCGAGGGCCAGCTGCGGATCGAGATGCAGTTCCTGCCCGATATTTACGTCCCGTGCGAGGTGTGCCACGGCGCGCGTTATAACCACGAGACGCTGCAGGTGAAGTACAAGGGCAAGAGCATCGCGGACGTGTTGGACATGACGGTCAGCGAAGGGCTGGAGTTCTTCACCAACATCCCGGCGATCCGGCCCAAGCTGGAGACGCTGGCGGCGGTCGGCCTGGGGTATATCCGTATCGGCCAGCCCGCGCCGACGCTGTCCGGTGGTGAGGCGCAGCGCGTCAAGCTGAGCCGCGAGCTGTCGAAGCGCGCGACCGGCCAGACGATCTACGTGCTGGACGAACCCTCGACCGGCCTGCACACCGCCGACGTCGCGCGGCTGATCAGCGTGCTGCAAGAACTGGTGGACAAGGGCAACACGGTGCTGATCATCGAGCACAACCCGGACATCATCAAGGTGGCCGACCACATCATCGACCTGGGGCCGGAGGGCGGCGAAGAGGGCGGTTACCTCGTCGCGGAGGGCACGCCGGAAGAGGTCGCGCAGGTCCCGGAAAGCTTCACCGGACGCTTCCTGGCCGAGTATATGGAGTTCACCGGCTGCGGCGATACGGAGCTGGTGTAAGGGGTTATATACACTACATACACACAACATGCGGGGCCGGAATTCCGGCCCCGCATGTTTATCCTCTCATGCCGACGTCCCCTGCGGCACGAGTGGGCTTATTCGGTCGCCCAAACCTCGAACACTTTCACGCCTTCGAACGTCTGGCCGTACATGTCCGTCGTCGTCACGGTGATGGTGTGCGCGCCGGGAGTCAGGTCCGTGGACAGCGGAGCGGTCCAGATGTGCGTCGAAGACACCGGGTAGAGCCAGTCTTCCAGGGATGCGGTTTGCGCCATGACGTACGGATCGGTCACGTTGTTGTCTTTGGTCATCGGCACAGCCGGGCCATCGTCGATGCGATAGTCCACCGCCGATTCACGCGATCCGCTGAAGATATTGGCGACCAACGTGGTGCTGCTCAGTTCGCCGGGAGTAACCACGTCCTGCGGCGTATTCGCGCCCAGGCGGCTGTCGAATGACAGGATCATGTTGTCGGAAACCGGGCTGCCGGCGGGGATGTACTGCTCGCTGAACTGGTTGCCTTCGAAGTGGAAGATCATGTAGCCATTCGGGGCGGCGTCGCGCTGGTAGCTGGCCGGAATACCGCGTTCGTCCTTGTCGCCGGACCACCACGACCCACAGGCCGCGCCAACGATAATCTGCTGGATGGGCATCGCTTCGCCCCAGCCCTCGACTTCTTCACCGGGCATGAAACGTTCCAGGGTATGTGTGTGCCCGGCGAGCGCGATGGCCGGACGGCCTTCGAGCAGCGCGAACATCTGGTCGCGGTCCGCGAGGGCGTGCTGGGCGGAGGCGCGGTCCTGCCACGAGGCCAGCGGGATGTGCATATTGAGCACGATCAGCGCATCCTGCGGTACGAGCGCGAGATCGTTCGCCAGCCATTCAAGCTGCTGTTCGCCCAGTTCGCCGTGATACGCCGAGCCGTCCCACATCACATCATCGAGAATTACGAAGTGCACCTGGCCGTAGTTGAAGGAATAGTAGGTCGGGCCAAAGAAACGCTTGAACGTTTCGTACTGGTACTGCTCGTTGGGCGAATCGTAGTTCGTGTCGTGGTTGCCGGGCACAAAGTACATCGGCAGGCCGATGGCGCTCATCACACTCAGATAACGGTCGTAGAGCGAGAGGTTGTCGTTGACATTGTCGCCCATCATCAGGGCCAGTTCCGCACCGGTATCGGTCAGTTCAGACACGATGTCGTCACGCAGGTAGCTCACTTCGTCGCCGTTGGTAACCTGCGTGTCGCCCACCATCAGCGCGTCGAAGGTATCCAGCTCATCGACCTTCACTAGCGCGAAATCAACCGACGCGGGCAGTTCGCCTGTCGGCGCGACTCCGTCATATTCCGCGATAAACTCGGGCGAGCCGTTCGGCTCGTACACATAGGAGAACCGGGGCAGGTTGTTTTCATCGAGCGGGAAAGCATAGCCCGACGGCTTGACGGCAAACACGACCATCCCATCATACAGCGGCAGCGTATATGCGCCGCCCGCGCCCGTTTGCACGACCTCGCGGCCATTGGAAACCGCGACCCCCGCGATCCCCTGCTCGTCCGTGTCGTACGCGCCGTTCTGGTTCAGATCCTCGAAGACAATGCCGCTGAATTCGGCAGCAGTCTGCGCCTGGGTGTGCATGGCAGGCAGTCCGCTGGCCAGCAGCGCTAACCCTGCAAATGCACCGAACCATCTGGCTAAGCGTTGCTGTTTCATATACTGTGCTCCTCCTCAGGAACATGTATGCTCCATCCGCGCATGGCGGAGCAAAACCCACACGTCCAGGGTAGAGGGCGAGCGTTAAGCCCATGTGATCCGAGTGTAAAGAGGTTTCAAATGGCACTTGAAGAACTGGGAAGATGGTTTTAACCCCGATTTGGATCTGCGCACCAACGAACTAAGGTACGCCTAACCGGATGCGCCCCTGTACGAATCGTAATGGCGGCACGTTGAGACAGACGGGTAAAGGGCGATGGCACTCACACGATCTCTGTCGGTCACGCTTTCGGAAGACGTGTTCAAGCGCATTCGCGAGATCGCAGAACGCAGCGATAGCTCGATGGAAGCCGTCGCCCGCGACGGTCTGGAAGTTATGCACTGGCATCCACCACACAAAATAAACGAGGCGCATCCGGTTGGGTGCGCCTCGTGTTTAGTCTGTGCCTGGAAACGAGCGTTTACCGTTCGTCGTCTTCAGGGTCGTGCCGCTCGGCGCGGCGCTGGCGAATCAACTCGCGCAGGGTGAGGTCGGGATCGGCCTCGCGCACGGCGCGCAGCTCGTCCAGATCGACGCCCAGCGCCATGAGGTCCACCAACTGGTCGGCGTTCACGATGTCGGCAAAGTCCAGGTCGCGCAGCTCGCGGTGCAGGCGCTCCATCTGGCGCTCGAAGTCGCGCCGCTCCGTCCGGCGGAGCTGGATCAACTCCTCGACGGTGACGTTGGGGCGGCCCGACTCGCGCACGTCCTCGACGTAGCGCTCGTCCACGTTGTACGCCCACAGCTCGATGAGCTGGCGCAGCGGCAGTACATCGAAGCCGATGCGCTTGACTTCATCCACGAACGCCGGGTCGAAGTCCTGGTGATACATGGCCGCGATGTCTTTGGCCCGCAGTCCGGTATAGCCGCGTTCGGCCATTTCGCGCGTGAGGCGGGCCACAGACTCAGCCGGGATGTTCTGCACGCCCAACTGCGTGATCTCGCGTAGATCCATTTCCGGCAGGGCTTCGCGTATCGTGGCGGCGTAGTCGGGATCGAGGCCGTGCACGCCGTACTTGGTGATCTCGCGGGCACTGATGGCCGGGAACGCCGTGCGCAGCGCCGCAACGTATTCTGGCTCGATGCCGTGGATGCCGAATTCCACGATCTCTTTCGTGGACATTTCGGGCAGATTGGTGTGCAGCGCCGCGACGTATTCCGGCTCGATGCCGTGGATGCCGAACTCTACGATCTCTTTCGCGCTCATCGACGGAAAGATGTTCCGCAGGCCCGCGACGCTTTCCGGCTCGATGCCGTGAATACCAAGCTCCACGATCTCGCGTGGGGAGAGGTTCGGGAAGTACTCGCGCATGGCGATCACGTAGTCCGGCTCGATGCCGTGGATACCAAATTCTACGATCTGGCGGGTGGTGATGTCGGGCAGGGCGGCGCGAAGCTGGCTGACGTCGTGCGCCTCGATGCCGTGGATGCCGAACTCAACGAGCTGCTTGACGGTGACGTCGGGGAAGACCTCGCGGACCTCGGCCACGTATTCGGGGTCGATGTTGTGGATCGCCAGCTCGCGGATGTCCTTGACGCGCACGTCGGGGAAGACCTCGCGGATGCGCCCCGCGAACTCCGGATCGACGCCGTGATTGCGCAGCTCGACCAAATCCTTCACGCGCAGATCGGTTATGCCCGCTTCACGCAGCGCGGTGATGTACTCGGCGGTCACGCCATGATTGCGCAGATCGGCCAGCTCGCGCGGGCCGAGGCGCTCGTAGCCGAACTCGCGCAGCGCGTCGGACAGGTCGCTGGTCAGGATGTCCCAGCCCGGCCCGAACTCGCGGCGGCGTCCCCGGCGGCACGGTCACCTTCTCGGCACTGCCGGCGCTGCGCAGCCTGCCCTATCGCGTGGTGTGCGTGATCGGTCTCGACCAGGGCGCCTTTCCGGGCAGTGACCG
>NZ_DAISHJ010000104.1:0-16670 GCF_036822615.1 Aggregatilinea sp.
CCCAGCGCCGCGCGCCGCAGCGCGAACGGGTCCGCGCTGGCCGTAGGCGCGAGTCCGGCGGCGAACAGCCCGACGAGGCTGTCCAGCCGGTCGGTGAGCGCCAGCACGATGCCCGGCTTGCTCTGCGGCAGGATATCGCCCGCGCCGCGCGGCAGCCAGTGCTCGTAGATCGCCGCGGCGACTTCTTCCGGCTCGCCGCCTTGCAGTGCGTAGTAACGGCCCATCACGCCCTGCAGCGAGGTCATTTCGACCACCATCTGCGTGGCGAGGTCGGCCTTAGCAAGCTGCGCCGCGCGGTAGGCTGCGGCCATGTCTTCGGTGCTCAGGCCGAGCAGGTCGCCGATGTCGTTGACCAGCTCGGTGACGCGCGTGTTTTTATCCAGCATCGAGCCGAGCTTTTCCTGGAACGTGAGCGTGCCCAGGCGCGGCAGGAAGTCCGCGAGCGGCTTCTGGATGTCGGTGTTGTAGAAGTACACCGCGTCCGCGAAGCGCGCGCGGATGACGTGCTCGTTGCCGTCGATCACCTTGTCCAGGTGCTCGTCGTCGCCGTTGCGGATGGCGATGAAGTACGGCATGAGCTGGCCCTGCGCGTCCTGCACCGGGAAGTAGCGCTGGTGCTTGCGCATCACGTCGATCAGCACTTCGCGCGGCAGCGTCAGGTATTTTTCCTCGAACTCGCCGCGCAGCCCGGTCGGGCGCTCGACGAGGTTGGTCACTTCGTCCAGCAGCGCGGGATCGTCGGGGATCGTGCCGCCGACTTCTTCCGCCAGCGTGCGCGCCTGCGCCTGAATTTCGGCCTTACGCGCCGCCGGGTCGAGCACCACGCCCTGCGCTTCCATCGCTTCGAAGTACGCCGAGACGCTCTTTACCGGCAGATCGGGCGAGTCGTAGGGGCGGAGACCGCGCGTCACCGCGCCGCTGGGCACGTGCGCGTAGCTGAAGGGCAGCACCTGCTCGCCCAACAACGCGACGATCCAGCGCAGCGGGCGCGAGAAGCCGATTCCGCTCGAATTCCAGCGCATCGACTTGCCGAACTTGATCGACGCGATCAATCCGGGCAGCGCCTCGGTGAGCACTTCCGGCGCGGGACGGCCTTCCTCACGCACCAGCGCGACGACGTATTCGCCGCCGTCGATCTCGCGCTTTTCCAGGTCGGAAATCGCCACGCCCTTGCTGCGCGCGAAGCCCTCGGCGGCTTTGGTCGGCTCGCCCAGCGCGTCGAAGGCGCGGCTGGCGGGCGGTCCCTTGACCAAACTTTCCTGATCGCGCTGGCGCGGCGCGACCCCTTTCGCGTGGATCACGAGGCGGCGCGGCGTGCCAAACACGTCGACGTGTTCGTACTCCAGGCGCAGATCGTCCAGCAGCGCGGGGGCCAGCTTGTTGAGTTGTTCCAGCGCGTCGGTCAGGTCGTGCGCGGGCAGTTCTTCCGTCCCGATTTCCAGCAGCAGGTCGGCGGGGCCGGTCTGGTCGAACGAGATCGAGCGCAGCCGCAGGCTGTTCTCGGCGGTCGTATCTTCGGGGAACTTGCCCATCCAGGGGTATTCGAGCTGCTGGCGCTGGTCGGCATACGCGGCGGCGATGTTGCGCGTCATGTCGCGCATGCGCCGGAAGTAGTACGCGCGCTCCGTCACGCCGATCGCGCCGCGCGTGTCCAGCACGTTAAACAGGTGACTGCACTTCAGCACGTAGTCGTACGCGGGCACGATCAGCCCGGCGGCCAACGCGCGCTCGTGCTCGCGCTGGTAAATGTCGTAGGTCTGGCGCAGGCCCTCCACGTCGGCCACTTCGAAGTAATACTTGCAGTGCTCGATCTCGCTCTGCAAGCGGATGTCGCCGTAAGTAATATGGTCGTTCCAGTCGATGCCCCACACCGCGTTTTTGCCCTGCAGGGCCAGCACGATGCGTTCCAGGCCGTAGGTGATCTCGACGCTCACGGGGTCGAGCGTCAGGCCGCCCGCCTGCTGGAAATAGGTGAATTGGGTGATCTCCTGGCCGTCGAGCCAGACTTCCCAGCCCAGACCCCACGCGCCGAGCGCGGGCGATTCCCAGTTGTCTTCGACAAAGCGGATGTCGTGCTCGCGCGGGTCGATGCCCAGCGCTTCCAGGCTCGCCAGATAGAGTTCCTGCGGATTGCCGGGATCGGGCTTCAGAATCACCTGATACTGGTAATGAAGCTGCATGCGGTTCGGGTTTTCGCCGTAACGCCCGTCGTCGGGGCGCACGGACGGCTCGATGTAGCCGACGCGCCACGGTTCCGGCCCCAGCACGGCCAGAAGCGTGGCCGGGTTACCGGTCCCGGCGCCGACCTGCACGTTGTACGGCTGCCACATCACGCAGCCCTGGTCCGCCCAGAACTGGTGCAGCGTCATGATCACGTCTTGGAAAGAGAGCGGTTTGGGCATGGGTATTGACCTCGGATGGTTCGTGTGGTGCTGCGTTGGACAGAACGCGGGGCATTATAACACAGGCGCGAGCGGTTAGCCGTTAGCGATTAGCGCTTGGCCGGGAGCAAAACACGTCCCTCCGGTTCCGCTCCGGTGCAGAGCAGACCTTGCTTCGCCCGGCCTCCCCCCAATGGCTCGTGTGATCGTGCTTGTCTCCCCTCTCCAACTTGATTGGATAGGGGCTGGGGGTGAGGTGAACCGCGTCCCGACTACTAAAAAACTAGGAAAAAAGGCCCACTGCGGGAACGAATCAACGCCAAAAACCGTATAACCTTCATAGACCGCGCAAAACAAAAAACGAGGCCCCATTCATGGAACACTCGCGCTCCCGTTTTATCTCGATCTGGATCATGATCACGCTGCTGATGATGGCGCTGCTGGCGATGGCGCTGTTTTCATTCACGCAGACCGAAGCGGCAGGCAGCGACGCCGACGCCGTTGAAGCCGTGGTCGAGCAGATGCAGGCCGCGGTGCTGGCCGGGGATCGGGAGGCGTACACCGCGCTCGTGGATTGGTCCGATCCCGTTTTCACGCTGGAGCACACCCGCTGGATCGATGACTGGGCGGAAGATCACCCCGTGGACGAGTTCGCGCTCAACGCGGACCGGCTCGTCGTGATCGACGACACGGCCACCGCCGAGCTGATGATGCGCTGGTCGGTCGAGGACGATCCGCAGGCGCATCAGGCGCAGTTTCCGGTGACCTTCACGCACGGGGAAGACGGCCCGTGGCGCTACGCGGGCGAGCAGTGGACCGCCACCGAAGGCGAAGACTTTTTGGTGCTGGCCGTGCCCGGCCTGGAAGACGCCGCCGCGCTGACCGCCGAGTCGTTCCCGGCGATCTGGGATTACGCCACGGACGCGCTGGACTTCACGCCCGACGGCACGACCGAAATCAAGCTCTACGGCGACGGATGGTCGCTCGTGGCGACGGTCGAACTCAGCCTGCCGCTGATCGCCGGGTGGAACGAGCCGGGCGAAGCGCTCAAGCTGGTGGGCGACACGGCCACGCTCACGCCGGAGCGCATCGACTATGTGCTGGCGCACGAGCTCACGCACAAGATCAGCTTCGAGATGGCCGGGCAGGCGCACGGCGCGATGCCGTGGTGGCTTGAGGAAGGACTCGCGGAGCAGGTCGCCGCCGGGTACACCAACAACCCCGACGACAGCCACCTGAAATTCGTGCGCGATCTCGTCGCGCAGGGCACGCTGGTCCCCTGGGACGAGATCGCGAACTGGGAAACCACGCCCGTGATCCTGTGGGCCTTTGTCTACCCGCAGGGCGAGGCGTTTGTGGACTACGTAACCGAGACTTTCGGCGCAGACGCGCGCAACGAATGGGTCATGAGTATGGCCCAGGGCACGTCGCTCGACGACGCGACCGAAACGGTGCTCGGCATGCCGTTCGATCAGCTCGACGGCAGCTTCACGGTTTGGGTGACGGAATTGGCCCCCGCGCCGCTCACGAGTTCGTGACGGTCGCGCCGAAGGCCGTTCCCGTTGCGCAGAAGCTGCGCGTAAGAAACCAACTGCGGGTGGGTAACGCCCGCGCCGCCGCACACGATCACCAGCACATTTTTCGCCCCACGCAGTAACGCCGCATTGTCGTAGAGCAGCGAAAGCGCCGCGCCGCAGGCCGGTTCGACCACCACGCGCAGATCATCCGCAAACTGCAAACAGGCATCCACTGCGCTGGCGTCGCTGACCACCACCGGCGTGATCAGGTGCCGCCCCGCCCATTCGAGCGCCTTCGGCGTGACGGTCTTCGCGCCGAGCGTGCTGGCGATCGACGTGATCGCAGGCAGCGTTTCCAGCGTGCCGGACGCGATCGACGCCGCGAACGAGGCCGCGCCGCGCGTCTCCACCGCGATGACGGGCACATCTTCCCAGCCGTTGCGGTGCATGCCCTCCAGCGTGCCGCACAGCAGCCCGCCGCCGCCCACCGCCACGATCACTACGTCCGGCCTGGAGCACTGGTCCGCCGCCTCATCGATCATGGTGGCGTGCCCGTCCCAGATAGCCTGGTTGTCGAACGGGTGGATGTACGCCGCGCCGCGCTCCTCGACCAGCTTCCGCGCCAGGGCGTCCGCGTCGTCCCAGGCCGCGCCGTGCACGATCACCTCCGCACCTTCGCTCTCGATGCGCTGGCGGGCGGTCGTTCCGGTTGATTCGGGCACGACGACCGTCACCGGCACGCCCAGCACGCGCCCGGCGTACGCGGCAGAATAGCCCGCGTTCCCGCCCGACGACGACACGAGCGCCGTCTGCCCGGCCTCGACGGCCCGCTGGCACAGTGTCCCGATCCCGCGCGCCTTGAACGAGCCGGTCGGCTGGTAGCATTCCATTTTCAGGAAGATGCGCCGGTTGAGCCGGGTGTTGATGCCCGGATTCTCATAAACAGGCGTGCGAATATACAGCGGCGGCTTGGTCATCCCACTGCTCCCTTACGGTTTCAACTTATTTTCTTCTAGCAAAACGGTCAAGGTATACGGCGCGGCAGCCGCCTGATACTCGCTGCGGCTGAGCACGTAACACGCCAGCTCGGTCCCATAATAGGCTGCCATTCCCGTATAGGTCATGCCAACCTTTTCCATCACCCGGCGCGATGCGGTATTTTCCGGCACGGCCAGCGCCATGATCCGCTCAAGCCCGATGCGCTCGAAGCCGAAGCGCAGGCTGGCCCGCGCCGCCTCCGTGACGAGTCCCCGGCCCCAATAGGGCTTGGCGATGGCGTACGCCAGCTCGACATCCGGCACGTCCGGCAAACGCTGAATGCCGCAGTGCCCGATCAGTGTGTGATCCTCGCGCAGCGTGACGGCCCACAGCCCGAAGCCGTGCGAAGCCCAATGCGCCCGCACCCGCTCGTGCATCATCAAGACGCGCTCCATCGGCAGCGGCTTTCCGCCGGGCAGGTAGCGCATCACGTCCGGATCGCTGAACACGGCCTGATAGTACGGTTCCGCGTCGTCCGGCAAAAACGGGCGCAGGGTCAGGCGGGCGGTGTCAATTTGAACCAGCGGCATGGATCGTCCCTCCGTAAAGCCGGGCAAATTACCCGTCCAAGGCATTCAGAAACGACGTCACGATCTGCCGAAACACTGCCGAATGGTCCAGATTGGGCAAATGCGCCGCATCGTCGATGACGACCTTCCGGGCGGACGGAATATGTTTGACCATGTAGTCGGCGGCGGCCAGCGAATACGGCTCGTCGTGCGTGCCCACGATGACCAGCACCGAGACGGTCAGCTCGCCCAGGCGCTCCCAAGCGGGCGTGTCCATGTTGGGCCGCTGCTCGCCCAGCTCTTTCGCCTCGTGGCTGAGCGCGATGCGATTCATGTCGTAGGCCAGTTGGCGCATGGCCGGATCGACCTGATCGGGCGTGCGGTCCCTGCCGTCAAACCAGATCTGCACCTCAAGCTCGGCGGTCCGGTCCAGGTCGCCCGCCTCATATGCCACTTCGGCCTCGTCAAACAGGGGCGACATCGGCACGTCGAGGTCCAGCCCGCCCGGCCCCGAATCGACCATGATCAGCGCCTTCGTGCGGGCCGGATACGTCAGGGCGAAGTCCATCGCCAGCCCGCCGCCCATCGAGCAGCCCATCAGCACGGCGGGTTCGTCCACGCCGAGCGTATCGAGCAGCGCGACCAGATCCGACAGGTGGCGGTACTCCCCTTCTACCGGCTCGCTGAGTCCAAAGCCGCGCTGGTCGTAGCGCACGACGCGGCAGCGCCGGGCGAAATGCGCGAACTCATTGTTCCACTGGCGGCGATCGGCCACGCCCGCATGGATCATCACGAACGGCTGGCCCTCGCCCGCGACTTCGTAATAGATCCGCGCGCCGTTGATCGGGGCAAATCCGGTCTGGATATCAGGTGCGGCCATACCTGCCTCCTTGCCTCACTATTCAGAACGAGTGGCGTCGAGCGGTCGAACAGCTTAACCGGCCTCGCCGGTGAGGTACACGACCCCCGTGAAATCGACCGCGTCCGGCTGGAGCGCTGCCGCGGCGTCCGCGTCGTCGTAAAACGTCGCCAGCAGAAAAGCCGCCGCCATGTGGTCGATCAGGTCGTGCGCGCGGTCCATATCCCACACCGCGTCGGAGCAGGAGTCAAAATACGACCGCTCCATCATCGGGGTGCAGGCATTGGCAAACAGCAGGTGTTCGGCGTTCTCGAACACCACGAGATGTTTTTCGGCGCTGGAGACATCGGTGAAGGCCGTATAGGCGTCGCGGGGCGGATAGGTCGTGCTGTCCGCCGAGCCGACCATAATCATGGATGGGATCGTCACTTTTGCCAAGCCCGCCGCGCCGAGGATCGGCGCGTTCCACGGCGCGAGCGCAACCACCGCTTTGATGCGCGGATCGGTCGTGGGCGGCCAGAGGCCGTCCGGCGTCCCGTCGAGGCCGCGCAGCGACGCGATCTCCGCGTCCCGGCCCTGCAAGAAGCACACCAGCTCCTTCACGGCGACGCGCTGGCGGGGCCGCATGGCGTCCGGTTCGGGGCTGCTCGGCGCAACGGTGGAATAGGTGGGATCGGCGCACCAGTTTTGCAGCGCGCCGAAGTCCATCTGCGCGCCCGCCGCGGCCAGGGCGGTATGCCCGCCAAACGAATGCCCCATCACCGCGACGTTCTGCGCATCGACCACGCCCGGCAGCGGGCTTTCCGCGCCTGCCATGTAGTCGATCTCGGCCAGCACGTCGAACGGGCGGTACGCGTAATTTTCCACGATGCCAGACACTTCGTCGTGCCCCAGCAGCGAATCAGCCAGCGTATTGCCGGGGTGCTCCGCCGAGATCACCACGAAGCCGTACGAGGCGAGATGCTCCATCAGGTACACGCTTTGCAGACGGAAACCGCCGCTGCCGTGCGAAAACACGATCAGCGGGTAGGGGCCGTTGGCCGCGTCGGGCGCCGCGTCGCGCAGGGCTTTGCCGTCCAGCAGCAGCAGGCCGTACCGGTATTCGACTTGTTGGTCTTCGTTAGCGGGATTAAGTGCAGGATACCAGATCGTCGCTTGAAGCTCGCGGCCCGGCTGCGGCACGGTGACTTCCTGCGTGCCGACCGGATACGGGCCGCGCTCGCCATAACGGGGGGCGTCGGGGCGCTGAGCGTCTGCACCGGGCGCGAAGGGGAGCAAGCCAACCAGCAGCACAACGATCACGAACACACGGCGCAGCATGTCGCCCTCCTATGGGCCGTTAGCGCATCAAAGCTCCTCGCGTCGCAGCCGTCGCAGAAAATCCACGCTCTGCAAGCGCTGTTCCAAAATCGTGGTGATGTAACCGAGCAGGTGCTGCTCCAGCTCGCGGTGCAGCTCAGGGCCAAGCCGCAGCACCTTGATCGCGTCCCAGGGCTGCTTTTGCATGTAGCGCAGCGTCTTGAGCGCGTTGAGCGTGATCGGCACGGCCCGGTTGCCCCCGTAATGGTCGGGGCAGATCACGCCGCCGTCCATCGCACTAAAGTACTGATCTTGCGCAGTCAGATCTTCCTGGCCCACGGCGCAGTGATGCAGCGCGGGCGCGAAGCCCGCCATCCCCAGCAGGGCCAGCTCGTAATAACGCGCGACGAGGCGCGGATCGATGTCCTCGCACAGCCAGCCCAGCGCGTTATTCAGCAGATCGAACTCGGCGCGGCTGGCGTCCTGTTCGGCGGTGAAGCGGTCCAGAAGCTCGACGAAGTGGCTGGCATAGGTTGTGCGGACGAGGTCTTCGCGCAGCGCCAGGAACGGCTCTTTCATCTCCGCCTGCGCGACGATGTGCAGCTCGCGCCCGCGTGAAATGAGCATGTCCACCCGCGCGTACAGTTCGACGTGGCCGGTCTTGCGCGCGGCGGCTTTACGCGCGCCTTTGGCGATCGCGCGCAGCTTGCCGTGACGGGGCGTGAGCAGGGTCAGCAGGCGGTCGGCTTCTCCGAAGTCCTGCCGCCGCAAGACGATCGCCTCCGTGCGGAAGACACGCTCGCGGGTCGCCACCCCTATTCCGCAGCCTCCACGCCCTCGGCCAGCTCTGCGGGGCCAAATCCGTGCGGCAGCAGATCCTTGATCGGGCCTTCGTAGCTCACCTTGCCCTGCGGATCGGCGGCAATCACCCACATGTCCGGGCCGAATTCGTATAGGAACTGGCGGCAGATGCCGCACGGCGTCGCGGCGTTGCTGGTCACAACGGCCACCGCGTCGAAACGGCGCTCGCCCTCGCTGACGGCTTTCACGCCCGCCGTACGCTCGCCGCAGACGGTCGCGCCGTAGGAGGCGCTCTCGACATTGCAGCCGGTGAAGATCGCGCCGGACCCGGTCAAAATCGCTGCGCCAACGGTGAATTTTGAATACGGCGCGTAGGCGTTCTCGCGCGCCTCGGCAGCGGCGTCGACCAACGCGCGGCGCTGCTCATCGGTCAGGGGGGAAAAGCTGGAAGTCATAGCGATCCGCTCTCAATTAGACGGTCGATTCGTGCAGTTGAGGAATGGATAATTATACCCCAAAAGGGCCGTTTTCGCCGTCGATTGAGCGGCGCTGCCGGGTAAAATCGCCTTAAACAAATAGGGATTCACATGGCAGCGTTTTGGGCATGTGTTGGTGCGGTTTAACGAATGAATCCGGTTTTCGTAGAAACCTCACCCCCGGCCCTTCTCCAACCCAGGCTAGCAAGGGAGGCAGACAACGCACGATGGGGTTCTGTAGGGGCGGGTTAGAAACCCACAGGCATTAAGCTAACGGGGCAAACGGGACCGTTTCCCTGACGACAAATCAAAGCGCCAATCCGGTCATCGTAGGGGTAGAGCTTGCTCTACCCGTTTTTCTCTCAACGGGCGATACAAGCATCGCCCCTACGAAAAGCGTGACGGTCTGTTTTTCCCTTAAACACGCTTTAGATAAACGTCGCGATCTGGTCCAGCGGCTTCCGCTGAATATCGGGCACGGCGGCGTCCTCGGCGGGATAGCCCGTCACCAGCAGCAGGAACGGACGCTCGTTATCGGGCCGGTGCAGGATCGTGTTGAGGAACTCCATCGGGCTGGGCGTATGCGTCAGCGTCGCCAGCCCGGCGTGATGCAGCGCCGCGATCAGCAGCCCGGTGGCGATGCCCACCGATTCGTGCGCGTAATAGTGCTTCTGCTGGCCGCCATCCGGCAGCAGGCCGTAACGCTGCACGAAGATGGCGATCAGATACGGCGCGGTTTCCAGAAACGGCTTGTGCTCGTCCGTGCCGATGGCCGCCAGCGCGTCGAGCCACTCCGGCGTCGCGCGGCGCGTGTAAAATTCGTGTTCCTCGGCTTCCGCCGCCTCGCGGATCTGGCGTTTGATCGCCGCGTCCTGCACGACGACGAACGACCACGGCTGCAAGTTCGCGCCGCTGGGAGCCGTGCCCGCCGTGCGCACACAGTGCTCGATGATATCGCGCGGGACGGCCCGGTCCGAGAACATGCGCACCGTGCGGCGGCGGGCCATCTCCGCGTAAAAATCCGCCGCGCGCTGCTGCATTTCCTCGACGGGATACTGCGCCGCCGCAAGTGGGATCTGGCGAGGCTCGGTCATAGTAACCTCAGTAAATTCTGACGCCGCAAGGCGCCTGCTCTTCAATCAGGGGAGGCGGCGGGTTCTTCCCGGACGTCTTCCATTTCTTCTTCGGAGGGGATGCGCTGCACGCGGATCTTACGGATGCGCCGATCGTCCACCGTCAGCACTTCCATGCGCAGATCCTCTTCCGCTTCGATCTGTTCCCCGATGACGGGCACTTTACCGAGACGGCTGAAGATATAGCCGCCCAGCGTATCGCTTTCGTCGGTAGGCAGTTCCACGTCCAGCAGGCGGTTGAGGTCGTCCAGGTCGATCCCGGCGTCGAAGATATATTCGTCGTCGCTGATCTTTTGCCAGACTTCTTCCTCGTTCACGTCGTACTCGTCACGGATCTCGCCCACGATCTCTTCGATCAGGTCTTCGAGCGTGACCAGCCCCGCCGTGCCGCCGTATTCGTCCACGACCACCGCCAGATGAATCTTGCGCTGCTGAAGCTCGGTGAGCAGATCCCCGGCCTTTTTCGTCTCCGGCACGAAATATGCCGGGCGCAGAATATCGCGCAGCGGACGGTCGTAATCCTGGTTCTGCCACATCACCAGCAGGTCTTTGGCGTAGAGCAGGCCGCGAATGTGGTCGATGTTGTCTTCATAGACCGGGATGCGCGAATGCCCCGCCTCGACGATGGTGGTGAGCGCTTTCGGCAGCGGCGTCGAAAGGTCCATCGCGACGAGGTCGATACGCGGGACCATCACCTCGCGCACCAGCGTATCCCCGAACTGGAAGATGGAGTAGATCATCTCTTTCTCGTCGAATTCAATCGCGCCGCCTTCGGACCCGGCATCGACCATCATCTTGATCTCTTCTTCGGTCACGAGTGACGCGCTCGACAGGCCGGTCAGCGGCGCGGCAAGTTGGTTGCTGAGCCACTGCGCGGCGCGGGTCAGCGGCGCGAAGATGGCCAGCAGCGCGCTGATCAGGCCCGCCGACCAGATCGCCAGGGAATCGGCGTGTCCCAGCGCGATATTGACCGGGATCATCTCCCCGAACACCAGCGTCACCATCGCCACGACCAGCAGCACGCCGCCATAGGCCAGCGCGTCGGCCAGCGTCGGGCTGAGATCGTCGCTCACCAGGCCGTCGCGCAGGGGCGGAATCAACACCGCCACCGCCACCAGCGCGATCGCAAAGTGAATCAGCAAACTGACCACCTGCTGCGACGCCAATACGCGCGTGGCATCGTTCGCCAGAGCCAGCGCGCGGCCCGCACGCCGGTCGCCTTCTTCGGCCAGATCCTTCAGCCGGGCCTTGTGTGCGTTGATCAGGGAGGCGTACGCGACCTTAAACACGGCGTGAAGCGCCACGAACCCGACCAGTACCAGAAGTCCGGTTAAGCTACTGTCCACAGGTTAATCCTTTGGATAGGTAAACATCGCGCGCACGCGGATCATCGACGGTAGGCGCGTTGAAACCGCCGTGGGTACACAAATCTGTACCACCGCAGTGAAGGGGTGTTGGAATACGAACTATGAATGGGGAACGTTCAGGAGGGTCTTCAGACACGCTTAGCATCATACACTACATAAACCGTGAGCGCGGCATAAGGTCGTGCCGCCGCTTGGGGGCATTGTACCATACTTACTTTGGGCGTCAAAGAATTTGAAGGTTAAGCGTTGGATTAAACTGTCGTGCCGTGCGGCTTTACGGAGAATCTGTGGCAGACATGCAGATCTCTTAACGGCGTCGCGCTTATTTTACCTTGAGCTTTTTATTATACTTGCTTAAGCGAGTGTAGGGAAATAGCCCAATTTACTCGCTGTTCAGCCGCCATTCATCGGCTATAATGTGGGATATCGAGGCGGCTTTTTTGGATAATGAGGGATTTTCACTCCTCCCATGCACCGGCAGCGCTGGCGTTTGTTGTGGATCTGGGTGGGAGTGTTGGTAGCAGGCTGCGGCCCGGTCTGGGGTACAAGTAACCCACCGGCCCCGACCCGCAATCCTACACTCCCGCTGTTTGGCTATACGCTGCCGTTACTCCTCACGCCTACCCCCTGGTCGGTCCACACGACCACGCCCCTCGTGCCGGTAGACATCGCCACGCCTACCGCCTCCCCCTACGCCTTCTACCTGCGCGCCGGGCCGCCGTCGTGCTACGAGACGCCGCTGGGCAGCCTGATCTGCCTGGGACAGGTTTACAACACGCTCGAAGCGCCGCTGGAAAACGTCATGGTCAGCGTCACGCTGCTCTCGCATGACGGCCTCCCCCTCGCGGACCAATCCGCGCTGCTGTCCCGCAGTCTGCTGCCTGCCGGGTCGCTCGGCCCCTACCGCGTCATCTTCGACAGCGTGCCCGCCGGATACGACAGCGCCACCGCCGCCATCGACGCTGCCGAAGTCGCCATCGATGCCGAATACCGCTATGCGGACCTGGAACTGAAGCAGGTCGCGGTCGTGTTCAACGAACAGCAGTTTAAGGTAACCGTCTCCGTCTCGAACCACAGCGGCCAGCCCGTCGAAAAACTCACCCTCACCGTGACCCTGCTCGATCGCAGCGGGCATGTCACCGGCTTCCGGCAGGTCACCCTGGCGGATAACTACGTACTGGAGCCGAACCAGCCCATGTCACTGACGATCAGCGTGATCCCGCAGGGCGCGAACACGGTCTCGTTCGACGCCTTCGCCGAGGGTCATCTCGTCGCTACGCCGTCATCCAATTGAAGAACCAGATTCAGGGCTGATATTGAGGTCGTGATCGTAGAGAACAGGGCAAGATTGCGACTCACCCCGCGTTGAAGGCCCGCGTGAGCGCGGCCCATTCCTCCAGCGTGAGTGTTTCGGCGCGGCGGCTGGGATCGATGCCCGACCCGAGCAGCAGCTCGTCGGCGCGGGCTTTGTTCACGCTCAGGCCGCTGCTGATCGCGTTGCGAAGCTGCTTGCGCTTCTGGCTGAATCCCGCCCGGACCACGCGGAAAAACGCCTGCTCGCTCGGCACCTCCACGATCGGCGTGGGATACACGTCGATGCGCACCACCGCCGATTCGACGTCGGGCCGGGGCCAGAACGCCGCCGGATTGAGCTTCGTGACGATTTGCGGCTGGCCGTAAAACTGCACGCTGACCGCCAGCAGGCTCAGGTCGCCGGGCGCGGCAGCGAGCCGTTCCGCCACTTCGCGCTGCACGGTGAGCACCATGCGCGCCGGGCGCGGACCCTGTTCGAGCAGGCGGCGCAAAATCGCGCTGGTAATGTAGTAGGGCAGGTTCGCCACGACGGTATACGGCGCATCGCCAACCAGATCGCGCAGATTGATCTCCAGAATATCCCCGTGCAGCACCTCGACGTGCGGCTGCCCGGCGAACTCCTGCTGAAGCAGCGGCACGAGCCGGTCGTCCAGCTCCACCGCGATCACGCGGCCCGCTTCCTGGGCCAGATAGCGCGTGAGGTTCCCCGTGCCGGGCCCCACTTCGAGCACGGTCGTATCGGGCGTCAGCTCCGCCACCGCGACGATCTTTTCCAGCGTGTTGGGATCGTGCAGGAAGTTCTGTCCCAGGCTTTTTTTCGGGAAAATGGCGTGCCGTTCGAGGCGTTCTCTATCGTTCATGATCCGTCTTCGGGTTAAATGGGTGAAAGGACTGTCGTGCCGGGCGGGTGGACGCGTTACTGCGCCGGACCGGTTCCAACCGCGATTAGGGCCGGGATAGGCGGCTGTACGATCTGCCGGGACTGGACCTCGCGGCTGACCGCCTCGCCGTTCTCGTAGCTCACCCGCGCCGTGACGGAAACCACCCCGTCGCGCCCGTCGAGCACCGTGCGCTGCTCGCCCGCCGGAAGCCACGGGACCGGCAAATAGAGCGCGGCGGTGGGCAGGGCTTCGTCTTCGGTAACGAGCGCGGTGGTGACCCGCACGAGTTGGATCGTCATGCCCGGTTCCGGCTGCGTGTCCAGCGGCGGGATCGTGTAATCGCTGCCACCCGGCGCAACGCCGATCAGGGCCAGCGCGTCGCCGATCGTCGTGCCCACGACGCGCGTCGCGTAGCGCCGCCCGTCGGCATCCAGCGTCACCGGGAATGAGCGCTCGATCTCCACGATCATGCCGTCCGAGACTGCCGCATCCAGCGCGGGGATCACGCGGTCGCCCACGTACAGGTCCAGGTTCAGCGGGGCCAGCGCCTCCGCGACCGTCTGCGCGGTGGTGTCCAGCGTTTGCGTCTGGCCGTTATCGCGCACGGTGATTTCGTACCCGCGCGCCACGGCGAGCGCCTGCGGCGGTGTGTCCCACGTCCCCGCCGCCAGATCCGGCGCCGGAACCCCCGTGCCATCGACGCTGATCACGTCATGCGGGCCGAGCGCGACGCCCTGCTCCGCGAGGATATCCGCCGGGGCCGTCAGCATGGTGCGGATCGTTTGCGCCTCGCCGTCTACCGTCACGGTGACGGGGTGCGCCTTCAGCACGCGCACGGTCATGCCGTCCGCGAGCGGTTCGGGCAGGCCCGGCTCGACCTGATCGCCCGGCTCCACCAGCACATTTTCCGCGTCGAGCACTTCCTGCACCGTCGCGGCCCGCGTGTACACCTGCCACGTCTGCCCGCCGACGTCGATCGTCACGGCGTCGTGCGTCAGGCGGTAGGCCAGGGCCGTCCCGCCGATCGCCAGCACCACCAGCAGCACCAGCGCACCGACCCACACACGGCGGTCGTGCCGCCGGAACAACCGCGAAGGCCGCGTATCATCGGTCATGCGCGTGGCTCCCCGGCGCGGGCCAAACAAAAACGGCGAATTGCGAGCACGTTGCTCGAACCAGGCACTCCTGCGGCACCCAGGGGGAAATCCTTAGTGCTGCTGCCTTCCGGCCCTGACACGGTTCGGATGCCCTGCCGCGCAGGACCCAGTCCGAGCAACCTACCAGCAATCCACCGTTCGTGGATCATGCTTTCCGCTGTCTCTATCTGGTCTGACGTGCGGAGATCATACCGATTCCAGGCTCAAAAGTCAACGGCGAGTCGGCTCAGGCCGGACGTGCGGAAATCCGCGCAGTTGCCCTATAATAGCGCGCGTGAACCGCACCCGAACGGAAAGGCTGTCACTATGGGCGACATCATTGCTGTGCATTCGTTTCGCGGCGGGACCGGCAAATCGAATCTGGCCGCGAACATGGCGACGGCTGCCGCCATGCAGGGCTACCGTGTGGGCATCGTCGATACGGACATCCAGTCGCCCGGCGCGCACGTGCTGTTTGGCTTCGACGAAACGATGCTCGACAAGGCGCTCAACGATTATCTATGGGGCAAAGCGCCCATCGAAGACACCGCCTATCCGATCCACGAAACGGTCGCGGACCAGCCGGGGCGCGCCTTCCTGAAGCCGCTGCGCATGTGGCTGATCCCGTCCAGCATCCGCACCGGGGAGATCGCGCGCGTGCTGCGCGAAGGCTACGACGTCGGCCTGCTGAACGAAGGCTTCCACACGCTGCTGGATAAACTGCGCCTCGACTACCTGTTGATCGACACCCACCCCGGCCTCAACGAAGAGACTCTGCTCTCCATCGCCGTCTCGAACGCGGTCGCGATCATCCTGCGCCCCGACCAGCAGGACTTCCAGGGCACGGCGGTCACGGTCGATGTGGCGCGCAAGCTGGACGTGCCGCGCATGCACATGATCGTCAACAAGGTGCTCGCGCGTTACGACTTCGGCAAGATCAAAGCCCAGGTCGAAGCGGCCTACGATGTGCCGGTGGCGGGCGTGCTGCCCCTATCGGAAGACGTCGCCGCCAACGCCAGCAGCAACGTGTTTTGCGCGCTCTATCCCGATCACCCCTGGTCCGATATGCTGCGCCAGATCACGGATCGTGTGCTGCACCCCGACGCCCAACCTGTCCCGTGAACCGGGCATTTCCCGCCCCAACAGGATGAATTTTCTAACCATGCGACCTGAATCAGCCCCTACCCACGACTAAAGTACTACCAGCGATCACGTTGCGTGGCGCAGCCTGAGTAAGCGAACCGTGAACGCCCAGTACCGTACGCGCGGCACATGAGTCAGGAGACGGCATGTCAGGCCTGTACGACCGGCTGACTGATCGCCGGGGCGGGGACCCCGATCCGGGCGGAATCAGCATGATGGATATCGCGTCGCTGCCCACCGCCCAGCGTCAGGTGATGCTGGCGGTGCTGCGGGACGCCAACGCCGCCGCGACCGGCATCACGTCGCAGGCATTGGCCGAAACGCTCGGCTGGACGGATGCCCTCGCCGCGATCCTGGCCGATCTCGTCGCGCACGGATGGCTGCTCGCGTTGGGCGACGCATCCGCCAGACGCTACAAGGTCAATTTCGCCCCCCGGCGGCGGCGGCGGTCGGGCTTTGGCATGTGGTCTTCACTCGGCAGCTCTCGGTCCGACGACGGTCAGGCGTGAGTCCGCGCCCCATTTGAACGTCCCTCCAACCCATCCGGCCCGGCACTGCACACAGAGGTGGAGACGCGACGCAATGAACGACGATCACCCTTCACACGAGGAAGTATGGGCCAGCGGAGCCGCCTACGAGCCGTATGTCGGGCGGTGGAGCCGTCTGGTTGCGCTCAGGTTTCTGGCGTGGCTGGCCGTGCCGCCGGGCAAAAAGTGGCTGGATGTCGGGTGCGGCACGGGCGCGCTCACCCAGGCGATCTTGCAGCACGCGGACCCCGATCAGGTCAGGGGGATCGACCGCTCGGCAGAGTACATG
>NZ_DAISHJ010000104.1:16692-19062 GCF_036822615.1 Aggregatilinea sp.
CGCCACCACACGCACGATGCGCGGGCGCAGTTTGAAGTGGGCGACGCGCTGGCCCTGCCGGTCGAGTCCGGCGCGCACGACGTGGCCGTATCGGGCTTCATGCTCAATTTCGTGCCGCAGCCCGCGCGGGCCGCCGAGGAAATGGCGCGCGCCGTGCAGTCGGGCGGCACGGTTGCCCTGTACGTGTGGGATTACGCGGGTAAAGTCCAGTTCATGCGCCACTTCTGGAACGCAGCGGCGGCCCTCGATCCGCAGGCGCGCGATCTGGACGAAGGACGGCGGTTTCCGGTGTGCAGCCCGCACGCATTGACGGGGCTTTTCGAGGCGGCGGGGCTTCACGACGTCCGGGCCGGCGCGCTCGACATCGACACCGATTTCAAGGATTTTGACGATTACTGGTCGCCATTTCTCGGCGGGCAAGGTCCAGCCCCCACGTACGCGGTGACGCTGCCCGAGGCGCACCGAACGGCGCTGCGCGAGCGCCTCCGCGATGCGCTGCCGTTCGCCGTGGACGGATCGATCCCCCTGGTGGCGCGCGCCTGGGCCGTGCGCGGCACGCGGTAAAACGGCCTGACCCTCCCCCACCCGTAGACGGTTCCCCACCTTTTACGTTAGGATCGAAAGAACAAACCGCCACACCGCTGTGCGCGGCGTCTTTGCCGCGCATGCCAAACCCAGGATGCCCCCATGTCCTTCGATCCCGATCTGCGCGCCCGCCTGAGCCGCTACCTGCCCGCGGAAGCGCTGGCCGATCTGCCTGACAGCGCCGCCGCAGTCCGCGCCGTGCGGCGCTTGAACAGTCTGAGCCAGGCGATCAACGCCTTCGTGCCCCAGTCCATCGCGGACGAGCGCGCCAATCGCCCCATGCCCCATACCGATATCCGTCCCGGCACATTCCTGTTCGCGGACGTGAGCGGGTTCACCCTCCTGGCCGACATGCTCCAGCGGCAGATGGGCGCGGCGGGCGCGGAAGTCCTCACGCAGATCATGAACGACTACTTCGCCGCGATGCTCGACATTCTGGCGAAGTCCAACGGGCGGCTGCTGAAGTTCGCCGGGGATGCGCTGCTGGCGTTTTTCCCGGCCACGTCCGGCAGCGCCGACGCCGCCCACGCGATCCGGGCCGGGCTGCGCATGCAGCGCGCGATGGCGGCTCACTTCCAGCCGGTCAGCAGCCCGCTGCTGGCGGAGCTGTCCGGCGCGGAGCCGCTCGCGCTCACCATGTCCATCGGCCTCAGCCGGGGCGACCTGATCGAAGCGGTGGTCGGCGGCGAGCAGCAGCGCGATTTGATCCTGCTGGGCGATCTACCCCGCCGCGCGATGGCGGCTGAATCCGCCGGATCCTGTGACGACGTGCTGGTCGATGGCTCGCTGCGCGCCGTGGGCGAGTCGTTCGGGCTGGACCCCGCCGGGCCGGACGTCTGGCGCGTGCGGGACACGCTCGGGGAGCAGCTGGGCGATTACGAGCTGGCCGTGCCGCAGCGCCGCCGCGCCCAAAGCGGCATGCTGATCGGCTACGGGCAGGACGATCTGGTCGCGGAGCTGCGGCGGCAGATCGATGAAGTGGAGCACGTCGCGCGTTTCGTCGCGCCCGAAGTCGTGGAAAAGCTCGTCTTTCGCGGCGACCACATCGAGAGCGAAAATCGTCCGGCGGCGGTGCTGTTCGTGCACCTCGCGGGCTTCTCCGATTTGCTGGCCACGTGGGGCCCCGACCGCCTGCCGGAGATCGTCGCCCTGCTCGATCGCGCCTATACGCTCGCCCAGCACACCATCACCGCGCACGGCGGCTCCCTGACGCGCTGCGATCCCTATCAGGCCGGAACGAAGCTGCTGATCACGTTCGGCGCGCCCGTCGCCCACCCTGACGATCCGGTGCGGGCCGTCGCCGCCGCCCTGAGCCTGAGCCAGCAGATCGACCCGCTCAACCACGATCTACCCGCGGAAGCGCGCCTGTCCGTGCGCGTCGGGATCAGCTCCGGTTACGTCTTCGCGGGCGAGGTCGGCTGGCGCGCTCGCCGCGAATATACCGTCATGGGCGACGACGTGAATCTCGCCGCCCGGCTCATGTCGCACGCCGCGCCGGGCGAGGTGCTGGTCAGCGCGCGGGTATGGAAGCGCGTGAAACCGCGCTTTACCGGCGTCCCGCTGCCGCTGTTCACGCTGCCGGGGCGCAGCGATCCGATCCAGGCGCACCGCATCCAGGACCCTATCATCGCCTCGACGGTCGAACTCAACGCGCTCGCCCTCCCGCCCGACGACGCCCGCATGCTCGACCGCGACGGCGCGGCAGAGATCGCGGCGCAGCAGTTGGGTGTGGACCGCCTCGATCCCGTGCTGGCGGACTGGTTGTGGATGCGTGCGGGCACAAAC
>NZ_DAISHJ010000105.1:0-18876 GCF_036822615.1 Aggregatilinea sp.
TACGGGCCGGGGCCCGGTCCCTGGGCGCGGGCGGGCACGAGGGGCAGCGCGGCGAGCGCGGCGACGAGGATCAGGGCGAGAGCGCGTGCGATGCGTGGCATGGATGGACCTCCCGATTGTGTGTGCGGTTGGGGAGATCGTAAGGGAAAGGGGAGGGAGTGGGTAGCGAAGTAGTGATATTCTTACTTAAGCTGCACTGGGTTTGAAAATGTGTATAATACATACTGTTGCTTCTTCAAACTTAAGTGGGAGGAGAAAATGGATTTACCTCTCGGCCTGCGACACGCCCTCGAAACGGATCAATGCGTACTTTTTATCGGTGCGGGAATAGGCGCGCATTTGACGAATCCGCGAGGCGAAAGTGCCCCTGCGGGCCGGGGTTTATCGGAAGAACTTGCTGCACGCTTTGATATCGTTGGTGACGATGTCTCTGATCTCGCCAGAGTGTCCAAAATTGTCGAGCTGAGGAAGGGTCGTGTCGAACTTGAGAATTTTGTTCGCAAACGCCTATCTAACCTTGAGCCGGATGCTGAACTTCGGTGGCTTTTCTCATTACGATGGAGAGCCATCTTTACGACAAATTACGATTACGCCATTCAGCGCGCTTATGACCTACTTAGTGATCCTCGTCAAAAACCAATAACAATAACTTCAACTTCAGAAATAGTAGACTATGATTCAAGATTTGAAGTGCCAATCTACCATCTGCATGGCACACTTTTTGGACCTAGTGAACCTAATATTGTAATCACCGAAGATGATTACGCGCTTTTTCGTGAAAGACGACGAATGCTCTTTGAACTACTAAAAGAGAAATTTGCAACTTCAAGTATTCTTTATATTGGATACTCCAATCAGGATCCAAATTGGAAAATGATTTTAAATGAAATGATAGCTGAGTACGCGCCTACTACTTTCCCCCATTCTTATCGTGTTGCACCATATACAGATCCTTTAGAGCAAGAGATTTTGCAGGATAAAAACATAGAGACACTAAACGGAACTTACCGAGACTTCTACACAGCCGCACAAATTGCTCTCTCAAACGTCAACCTCGATGTTGATCGTCTTCAGCGTGAACGTGCACGAGTTCCACAAGATTTATTGGCTACATTTGAAACCAGTCCAGCAGCTGTATTACGTCTGTTGACATCATGGACATATGTAAATCAGGAAGCAGCATTTCATGCCCAACCAAACTTGAATAGTTTTCTTCAAGGAGATCGGCCCAACTGGGCACTAGTTGGTTCACGGCTAGTCTTTGAGAGAGATATTGAGGATGAACTTTACGAAAGTTTCCTTGATTATTTGACCGGAAACCAAAAGCGGCCCACAGCTACTATTGTTCTTTCTCCAGCTGGGTATGGCACAACCACACTTCTTATGACACTAGCTGCAAGGCTAGTGGAAGATCGAGTTGGCCCGGTCCTAATGTTACACTCTGGAAAATCAGTCCTTCCCGGCGATATAGAATTCGCCTGCACTGCTTTTTCGCGAACTCCGATATTTGTTGTTGATAATGCAGCGGATAACGCTGATGTTTTGAAAACGATCTTGCATCACTTAGCTGACGTTTCAAAACCAGCGCTGTTCATCTTTGGAGAACGACTTAATGAATGGCGCCAAAGCAGATCTAAACCGTCAGCCAGTGAGTTTGATCTCGAGCCTTTAAGTGATCCCGAAATTTCTAGACTCCTTGATTTCCTTGAGGAACATAATGCATTAGGTGTACTGGCGAATTTAAGCAGAGAAATGCAATTTAGCGTTGTAAAAAAAAGACATGAGCAACAGCTATTGGTTGCCATGCGTGAAGCAACATCCGGCAAGCACTTTGACGCTATTCTTGAGGGCGAATTTAGAGGCATCAACAGCCTACTATCTCGCCAACTTTACCTCATTGTATGTGGATTCTATCAAAGTGGTGCACATATCCGAACCAGCTTATTAGCGGATATGCTCGGCATTTCAGAAACAGAAATGTACGAAAAAACATCAAACTCCATCAGTGGAGTGGTCAGTTACGAAGTTCTAGATGAAGTTTCAGGAACTTATGTGGCACGAGCGCGACACAGAACAATTGCAGAGATAGTTTGGGCGCGCTGCGGAGAGCTTTCAGAACGTGAAAACATATTACACAAGGCACTCAACAGCTTAAATCTAAATTATGGCACAGATAAGGATGCATTTGATGACTTTGTCCGATCTGATGTTCTCATTGACGATATCCAGACACTAGATGGTAGGATAAGGTTCTTCGAGCAAGCCTGTCGCAAAGATCCAACGAGTCCTTATGTTCGTCAACATTACGCACGCATGTTTTTACGGGCGGAACAACCAGAGCTTGCTCTAGACCAGGTCAGGCGTGCACTTGATATCGATCCATCTGTACGTGTTTTATACCACTCTCAAGGCCATATATTATCCGCACTGGCGAGAACTACCGAGAGTATTGAACTTGCCAGACGGCACATGGTACATGCAGAGGGAAGCTTCCGAGAAGGGCTTCGCAGAAACGAAAGGGACGAATACTGTTATCAAGGGCTGGCAAATTTATACTTCGAATGGGCGAAACGGGCAGTGGATGAAGATGAAACGACCGAATATTTGGCTAAGTCAGAGGAAACTATCAGCGAAGGGTTGAGAAAGGTAAGAGATCGCGAGAGTTTATGGGTCTTATCCGCCCACATTCAGTCATGGCTTGGAGATGAACCGGGTCGTCTGCAGGCGCTCGAGAGAGCTGTAATGATGAGTCCTGGTAGTATTCTTGCGAGATACCTGCTGGGGCGCATATATCGCACTCAGGGGAACCTGAATGAAGCCCTCTCGATACTAGAACCGATCATTCGAAATCATTTTGACGAGTTTAGAGCATTTGTAGAGTACGCGATAGCTTTGGTTTACTCAGGGGAACCTTATGAGAAGGCAATTGCCATCCTTCAACAAAGCACTCATTACGGTCTGAGAGACCCCCGCTACATTGCTACTTTAGGTGGAATGTATTTTATGAATGAAGATTTTACCGAAGCTTCAAAAATCTTTGCTTTTTCGACGAAGAGAAACTTTCCTCAACGTGAACTTCACTCGGCACAGTTTTACCCCCCTGATCCAACTGACTTCCACAATCCATTGCGTTTCGAGGGTACTGTGGTTGCCGTAAAGGCAGGATACTGCTTTATTGAGCATTCATACTACCCTCAATTCTTGTGTCCAGCCTCCAAATATAATGGGACAATAATGAAAACGAAACTGAAAGTCTCATTTGATGTTGCATTTACGGCACGCGGTCCAATTGCAGAAAAACCTAGATCTATATAACACCTTCTAAACAGTACTTCTACTCCCCGCCGCCGACCTGCCCCACAACGCTGAGCGTGTAGTTGAGGGCGGGGCCGCCGAGTTCGTAGAACGTCACCTCGAAGCCGGTCGCTTCCTGCGGGACGAGTTCCTGATCGTTGACGAAGACCGTCTGCGCCGCGACGACGTGGCCCTGGTCGTCCCAGATGCCCACCACCACGCGCACCGCCGTCGCAAGGCTGGAGCCGGTGTTCGCCAGCTCGCCGCGGATCACGAGGTTGCCGCGGTCGTTGTAGATCGCCTCGTCGTTGGCGACGGTAAAATTGCCCGGCCCGTAAAAATCGGCCAGCGCGAATTCCGCCTCGCGCCCGGCGACGTTCAACTCGTAGCGCACCGCCGCCGGGGGCTTGCCGCCCTCGAAGCGCAGGTCGAACGGCGCGCCCTCGCCCGCCCCCAGCACATCCACCGAGAGGATATCGGACTGTTCGGCCAGCCGCCGCCCCTGCGCGTCGTAGAGCACCCCGCTCAGGCGCACGGCTTCGAGCGGCGTCGAGGTCGTGTTGATCGCTTCCCCGGTGATGTGGAACACGCCGCTGGGATCGGTCCAGGCGAGGTAGCCGTTGAAGCGGATCACACCGCTGTAGGAGGTCACGCCTGCGGCCTGCTGCACCGCGCCTACGGCCAGATCCGCCTGGGGATCGACGCGGAAGGTGTTGATCACGGCGGCGAGCGTGGTCAGCAGATCGTCGCTCGCGCCGGTGAGATCGACTTCCAGCGCGGAAAAGAACGATCCGTCGCCTTCGAGGTAAATGTTCATGGTGCGCGCGCCGAGCAGCGGATAGGTGCGCACGCCGGTAATGCGGCGCGATCCGTCGGGCATGTCCGCGCGCTCGATCTCGGTCCAGTCGTAGCGGGCGACGTCCTCGGGCGGCTGGTAGGCGCTGACGGCCTCCGCGAACGCTTCAGGCGTCATCGGCGCGCCGGTGTTGACCACGTAGACGCTCAGGCGCGTGACGGCCTGCGTGCCCTCCACCTCGGTGAACTGGACGCGCACGCCGTTTTCGTCGGGCAGCTCCCCGGCGATCCAGTTGGGGGGCATGCGCAGTGAAAAGACGCCGCTGGGGTCGCGGTAGGTGATGAATCCGGCATCCGGCGGGATCTGCGTGGCGACGCGAATCACCGGCTCCTGGGGATCGCCGCCCGTGCCGCATCCTGCCAGGGCGATCATACCCACCAGAAAAAGTGCGATCCATGTCCGTCCGCGCGCCATACCGTCCCTGCTCCGCTGCGTGATGTCGAGTCGCCGCCATTATAGCCCAAGTGTGCGGGCGGGAGAATTTACGACTTTGGGATACTTTATTAATCGAAATTTGATCGCGGCAACGCACACTGACCGTATGGGTTTGTGCCACATCACCAACCCGTTTTGGCACAGGTTGGTACACAAGTACGCTTTGACGCGATCGCGATCTTCTTTATCCTAAAGGCAAATTGTGATACAGTGAATTTCACAATAGTAAATTGTTTAGTTTAAGTCCATTGAAAAGGATGGGGTGGGATGTATACGAACAATGAGCTGATGTTCCCGCACTATGCAATCCCTCGCTTACGTGACGCGCGCGGGGGGGCGTGGGCGTCCGTGATCGACCGGCTTTCGACGCTGCCGGAAACCCATGAGGAAGTATTGGCGTTCATGCTGGTGATGATCCGACTCAACGGCTGCCTGCCGTGCGAAACGGACAGCTACCGGGCGATGCGCGGGTGCAGCATGTGCACGCTGCAAACGCTGCGGCGCTTCAAGGGCAGCGACGACGAGCTGCTGCAAATGTACCGGGACGCGCTGGCGGATATGCGGCGCTATCTGGCCCAGGCGGAGATGCCGCGCATCGTGCTGACGATGCTGCAAGAGGTCGCCTGACCTCGCTCTCAACGCACAGAATCGCGGGCGATGGCAGCCCGCGTTTTTGTTTTTAAAGGCAGCGGTCAGCCGTTAGCGATTAGCGGTTAGCAAGAGCAAAAACTAAAGAGCAAAAATCGAGCGGGGAGAAAGGGTACAAGGGGCGTAAAGGTGCAGAACAGGGCCTAAGTCGCTATACTGCGGCGCATTCGCTGCCTGATGCAAAAAGGAACTTCATGAAAGCACATCGCTCGTCCAACCCGTCTACGGGCCTGTTCTTCGACGCCGCGAGTATCGCGCCCGGTGAGCGCGTCCTGTTGCTGCACGCGGACGATCCCGCACTGGCACGCTGGGCGCTGGAGCACAGCGATCAGGTGATCGCGTTCCCGCCGAGCTACCGCGCGCAGGCGCAGTTGGAGACGATCGCGGGGCTGAAACTCGACGCAGGCGTGTATCCCGGCGCGGATCACGGTCCGGCGGACGTCGTGCTGCTGGCACTGCCGAAGGGCCGCGAGCATACACAGGCGTATTTGTGGACGGCGGCGGAAGCGCTGCGTCCCGGCGGGCGGCTGTACCTGGCGGGTCCGAACGCGGGCGGGGCGAAATCCGCGATCAAGGACGCGGCGGCGATCTTCGGGACCGCGCCCGTGCTGATGTACAAGAGCAGCCACCGGCTCGCACTCGCTTCACGCCCGGATACGATCCGTGTGCCGGACGAGTGGGCGAATGCCGCGCCGTGGGCCGAACAAACACGCACGATCCGGCGGCCCGAAGGCGAGTATACGGTGGTGACCATGCCGGGCGTGTTCAGCTGGGATCACCTGGACGCGGGCACGGCGCTGCTGCTGGATCACCTGTTCGACCGCATCGAGGTGAAGCCGGGCATGCGCGTGCTGGACATCGGGTGCGGGTACGGCATTCTGGGCATGGCGGCGGCGCGGGCGGGCGCACAGGCGGCCCTGATCGACGACGATCTGCTGGCGGTGCGGTGCGCGCGGGCAAGCATCGAGGCGAACGGGCTGGCGGATCGCTGCACGGTGTATGCGGGCGACATGACGAGCGCCGTACGCGGGCAAAAGTTCGACCTCGTGATCTCCAACCCGCCGTTCCACAAGGGCATCGAAACAACGACCGCCCCGGCGCAGCGACTGGTGCGCGCCGCGTTCGATGTGCTGCGCGCGGGCGGACGGCTGCGGCTGGTGGCGAACCGGTTCCTGGCGTATATGGACCCGCTGCGCGAGACGTTCGGGGATGCCGAGGTGATCGCGGAGACGGGACAGTTCATGGTGCTGGACGCCGTGCGCGGATCGGGGGGCAGAGACTAGAGTTATAAACTTATAGTCCTCTATCCGTGGTCCCCTCAACCACGCAAGCGGAGGGAAGAGGAATCATTCCGAGGGAAAACGGGCGGGTTTGATGCGGTTTAACTTTTGAATCCGGACAAAACCAGGGCGGGTTTGAAACCCGCCCCTACAAAACCCGCTTAGACGCTGCGCGTCTCCCCGCTCCAATCGGATTGGAGCAGGGCTGGGGGTGAGGTCGCGGTGATGACCGGATTAGTTCATTAAACCGCATGAAACCCGCCCCGAGAGATCTCGGAAGGTAATGAACGGGGAGGAACCGGTTTTCCCGGTCGAAAAGTACAGCACACGCGCCAGGGTGATCGGGAGCGCAACCGGCCCCACGGCGAGCCGGTGGACGAATACGTTAAATTTGTGAATAATCTTGGTAGAAATTCAGTCTTCACGCCTCTATCGCGCATCTAAAGTATGTGCACACGATCCACTGAAGGAGCGCCTATATGGCAAAAGAATACGATGTCGTGGTACTGGGAGCAGGCCCAGGCGGATATGTGGCTGCCATCCGGAGCGCCCAGCTTGGCCTGAAAACAGCCGTCGTCGAAAAAGAATGGTGGGGCGGCGTCTGCCTCAATGTCGGCTGCATCCCCTCCAAGGCACTGCTGCGCAACGCGGAACTGGCGCACATCATCCAGCACCGCATGCAGGAATTTGGCTTCACGGTCAACGGCGACATCGCGCTGGATTACAGCGTCGCGTTCGACCGCAGCCGTAAGGTGTCGGGCCGTCTCGTCAAGGGCGTGAAGGGCCTGATGAAGAAGAACAAGATCGACACCTACGAGGGCTGGGGCACGATCAAGGACAAGTCCACCGTTGAGGTGGCGCTGAACGACGGCAGCAGCGAAACGCTGAGCACCAAAAACCTGATCATCGCCACCGGCGCGACGACGGCCATGCTGCCCAACACGCAGAAATCCGAGAACGTGATCACGTACCTGGAAGCGATCCTGGCCGACAAGCTGCCCAAGAGCATCATCATCGCCGGGGCGGGCGCGATCGGGATCGAGCTGGGCTACGTGATGCGCAGCTACGGCGTGGAAGTAACCATCGTCGAGTTCCTGCCGCGCATCCTGCCGCTGGAAGACGCGGAAGTCACGGCGGAGCTTGAAAAGCAGTACAAGAAGCTCGGCTTCAAGATCATGACCAACACGCGCGTCGAGTCGATCGAGGACACGGGCAGCGGCGTGCGCGTCACGGTGCGCCAGGGCGACGGCGAGCCGCAGGTGCTCGAAGCGGAAAAGGCGCTGCAAGCGATCGGCTTCCGCCCACGCCTGGAGGGCTATGGCCTGGAAAACATCCAGGGTTTGGAGATCACCGAGCGTCCGAAGGCGATCCAGGTGGACGAGCGCATGGCAACTAACGTCGAGGGCGTGTGGGCCATCGGCGACGTGACCGGTAAGCTGATGCTGGCGCACGTCGGCAGCGCGCAGGGCATCATCGCCGCCGAAAACATCGCCGGGGTGGAAACCACCACGCTCGATTACCGCATGATGCCGCGCGCCGTGTACTGCCAGCCACAGGTCGCCAGCTTCGGCTATACCGAAGAGCAGGCGCGCGAGGCGGGTTTCGACGTGAACGTGGCGAAGTTCCCGTTCATGGCGAACGGCAAGGCGCTGGGCCTGGGTGAAGGCATCGGCTTCGTGAAGGTGATCAGCGACAAGCAGTACGGCGAGCTGCTGGGCGCGGCAATGATCGGCCCGGACGTGACCGAGCTGCTGCCGGAGCTGACGCTCGCGCAGAAGTGGGAGCTGACCGCCAACGAGATTGGACGCAACGTCCACGCGCACCCGACGCTGTCGGAAACGCTGATGGAAGTCGCGGACGGCCTCGAAGGGCACATGATCAACTTCTAGCGGCAGCCGTTAGCGAGCCAGGGGCGAAGGCAAAAGCGACCTCACCCCCGGCCCCTCTTCAATCAAGTTGGAGAGGAGAGCAAGACACAATCGAAGGCATGAGTTGTAGGGGCGTATCGCAATACGCCCCTTTGTTGTCTTCCGTTCGACACGGAACCAGAAAAAGCAAAGCCGGGCGACGCAAGCATCGCCCCTACGATGACCGGATACACGTGTCAAACCGCGTGAACTCGATCCTACGCTAGCGATGGGCGGCGGCGGAAAGACCGGGAGGGGGTACGGAAGGTCCCTACAGTCTGCGGGCATCTCCCGGTATAATCGGGGGCAAAGATTGAACGCTCCGCCTCAGGTCGCGTCTATGCCCAGGCACGACCCTGCACCAGGGAGATGCCGCACCATGTTAAAAATCGCCGTGTTCGGGTTTTTCCATCCCGACCAGACGCGTGTCAGCCCGTCCCGGACCCGCGAAATCGCCCTGACACCTGCCAGCACCGATGACTTCATGCGGGCCGTGGCCGCACTGGCCCCCAACGCGCCAACCGGATACGCCTCCGGCGCGCCGTGTTTCGTCAAGCTCAGCGACGTGATCGCGCAGCCCGTGTACGTGCAGTCGCTCAGCGACCGGATGGCCCCCGGCGCGGGCCTGCTGAACTGTGACGGTTATGTCGCCATCGTGGACGCCGTGAAGATTCTCGCGCCGCGCACCATCGAATCGGCGCTGCGGCGGCTGCACGAGCTGCATCCCCGCGCGCACGTGATCATCGCGGCGGGGAGGCAGAACGAGCCGGAAGCGCTGTCGTCGGAGGAAATCCGCGAAGTGCTGGGGCTGCACCACGACCTGCCCGTCTATCCCTACGTGCCCGGCGAGCCGAAAACCGCCCAACGCCTGATCCGGCGGCTGGCACGTTACATCAGCGATCCGGCACGCAAAGCGCCGCCCATCTTCGCCGGAAGCGAGCCGCCCGCCGAGCCGGAGCCGGTCGCGGAAGAACCGCTGCCCGCCGCGCCGACCGCGCCCGAACCCCACATTCAAGGGCTGGATCACGTGATGCTGGCGGTACGCGACACGGCGCGCGCGCTCGATTTTTATCGCGGGCTGCTGGGCTTCCGCGTGGTGAGCGACACGACGCTGGCGGACGGGACCGTGGTGAATTTCCTCGACCTGGGCCGCAACCTGCTGGGACTGTGCCAGCAGCCGGATTCGCCGGAAGGCCGCATCCCCACGCCGCCCGCCGGAACCGGGCAGATCGTGCTGCGCGTGGTGGGGCTGGACGATATTGCGGACCAGTTGATGTGCGCCGACGCGCCGTGCCTGCTGGAACCGACCGAGATGAGCGGGCGGCGCATGGCCTATTTCAGCGATCCGGACGGCAACGTGATCGGGCTGGTGGAAGGCGAAACGCGCGCCAAACGGCGGTAAGGGTCGAGGGTAAAAAACGGAGTGTGACTCACACAGCCGTCGATGCTTACGCGCACCGGCGGCTTATTTTATGGCGGTTCCGGCGATGTGCGGCCCCACGATCGGAATATCGAGCCGGAAATGATCGATATGCGCGACGCTGAAACCCGCGCGCTCGATTACGGCCCAGGTTTCCCGGTCGATGTGGCAGCCGTCGCTCGTGAGTTTCCAGAGCGGTCTCAAGAGGCGCTGGAAGCGGCGGAGTCCGGTGCCACGCGAGGCCGCGACGTGCTCGATGAACACGAAGCGCCCGCCCGGCTTGAGCACGCGCACGATCTCCCGAAGGCTCTGCTGCGGATCGGAGACTGAGCATAAGACCATCGTGCAGATCACGGCATCGACGCTGTTATCGGGCACATCAAGATGCTCCGCCTGCCCCTCGCGGAGCCGGACGGACAGGCCGAGGCGCTGCGCTTCGCGCTCGGCGTAGGGCAGCATGGCGGGATTGGGATCGATGCCCTGGTAGCGCACGTCGGGCGGGAGATAGGCCAGGTTCGATCCGGTGCCGGAGCCGATCTCAAGGACGTCGCCGTGGAGATCGCCCAGCAGCGCCCGTTTGCGCGCCGCGTAGTAGTGCGCGCGCGACGTGCTTTCCGACGCAATCGCGGAGGCAAAAAGGCGCTGGCTCCTGCTGGCGCGGTGCGGCGATCCGGTGCTCATGGTCGAAGCCTCATCTCGTACATGCAGCCGACTGGCGGTTGATCAAACGCAAAAGCAGGGCGGGTTAGAAACCCGCCCCTACAGGTCATGGGTATAAACACGTTAGCAGCAACGCAGTGGAGAGGCTGCGCCTACTGCGCGGTGATCGTCAGGCTGGCCGTGTCACCCCGGATGCCGTTGCTCCACGGCACGACCTCGACCGTGTGCCGCCCGGTACTGTCGGGCGTGTAGGTGAACGAGCCGGAATAGGTGCTCTGGTTGCTCACGTCCACCGAATCGAGCACGCGGTTGAAGCGGCGAAGCTCGACGCGCGTGATCGGGTTGCGCGAGTCCTGCACGGTGAACTGGATCGTCACGCTGTCGCCCAAAGCCACCGCCGGCGCGCTGGTCGGAGACTGGATCGACGCGGAGGGCCGGAATTCGGCGGTCGGCGTGATGGTCGGCTCCGGCGGGCTGGTCGGTCCTGCGCCACGATTGTCCCCGTCGCCGCCTGAGAGCAGGCTTACGACCAGCACCAGGATCACGATGCCAATGATGCCCACCACCGCGATCCCGCCCAGCAGCAGGCTGCGATTGATCGCGGGCTGCGGCTCCTCGTACGTGTCCGAGGGCGCGGGCGTATAGCCAGACGATCCGGGCTGGTGCAGGGGCGGCTGGTACGGCGGCGGTGGCGTATAGGCGGGCGCGGACTGGATCGTCGGCGCGCCGTCGGAAAACGATACCGGGCCGGTGGGCGGGATCGTCGGCTGGAGGTCGAACGCCTCGCCCGTGGTCGCGCCCGCCATCAATTCGTCTTCGATCTCGTCGTCCAGCATGCGCTCGTAGGTCTGCGTGCTGGCCGGGACCGCATCCGGCTCGACATCCGTGGGCGCCGTGCCTTCCGGCGCGGCCTCTCCTGGCCCCGTAGAGGTGGGGAGCGGGAGATCCGACTCGGCGAACGGTTCCGACGCGGCGGCAGCGGCCATATCGAGCGCGGCGCGGTGCGCCTCAAAATCGGTCTGTTCGGGCAAGCGCATGGGCGCATTCAGCGCGCCGTCGAGCGCCTCGGCAAAGGCCGACGCAGACGCGTACCGATCCTCGGGGTCTTTAGCGAGCGCCTTGCCAAGCACCGGCTCGATGCTCAGCGGCAGATCGGGCTGGATGGTGTGCGGCGCAGGCGGCTGCATGTCGAGGTGCTGGTACATCAGGCCGTGCGGCGTCTCGGCGGAAAACGGCGTCTGGCCGAGCAGCATCTGGTAGACGATCACGCCCAGCGAATAAACGTCGGTGCGCCCGTCCACGGGCTGCGCACGCCACTGCTCGGGGGCCATGTAGGTGGGCGTGCCCATCACCGCGCCGGGCGCGGTCAGGCCGGTGGTCGCCGTGCCCGCAACCATCTTGGCGATGCCGAAGTCGGTCAGGTAGGCGTTGCCCATGTCATCGAGCAGGATGTTGGTTGGCTTGAGATCGCGGTGCACGATGCCGCGACGGTGCGCGTAATCGAGCGCGGAGGCGATCTGCCGCGTCAGCTCGATCACACGTTCCGGCTTCAGCGGCCCACGGTCCAGTTCGTCGGCCAGATGGCCGCCGTCCATCAGCCGCATGACAAGGTAGGCCTTGTCTTCCTCGCGCCCGAAGTCGTACACGGGCAGGATGTGCGGGTGCTGTAGGCGCGCGATGATCTGCGCCTCGCGCTCGAAGCGCGTCATAAACTCGGGATCGCTGGCAAGGCCGGGCGCGATGATTTTGATCGCCACCTCACGGTGCATCGAGGGCTGGTAGGCGCGGTATACCGTCGCCATGCCGCCCTTGCCCATCACCTCAAGCAGCTCGTACTGTCCAACGTGCGTTCCAGAAAGATCGCTCATAGTGCCTCGTCCGCTTTCGTCGGTCTCCGCTCACTGTGCCGCGCCATTCTACGCCCCCCCCGTTTAGCATAGCCTCACGGCGCTGTTGCGGCAAATGGACCGCCACGCGATCACTTTGCACAGATATTACCAGTGATCACAGGGTTTCCGCACGTCGCCACGCGCCGCCCGCCGGGCCACCAGAATTTGTGAGCGCGCCCGGAGAGGATGATAATAGATGCCAATATCGCGTTTGGAGAGATCGGCAGCCGCCGATCTCTGTTCGTTTACTGAAAAGTCGAGGCTAGCACGGCATGGCTGTCGCAGAGGACGCCCGTCCAGTTTCACTGACCCCCGAGTCCCAACCCCGATCGAACCCCTGGATCGATGCGTGGCGGTTGTTCCGCCGAAACAGGGCCGCGATGGTTGCGCTCGCCATTCTGATTGTTATTATGTTCATCGCTCTCACCGCCAGTTTGTGGACCGAAGTGGGCCTGCTCGACGCCCGCACCGGAATCCGATCGCGCCACACGATCAACCCGAACGGGCTGGCCTCAGTGGACCCCTTCCCGGACCCCGGCCAGTGCGCGCGCGACAACCAGGCGCGCAACCCGTACTGGTGCTCCTGGCTCGACGCGGACTCGCTGGCGATCGTGAAAGATTCGTACTGCTCGACCCCTGATCCGACCGTGCAGCGGCAGTGGTGCTTCCTGCTGGGCGCGGATAACCAGGGGAAAGACTGGCTATCGCAGACAGTGTACGGCGCGCAGATCTCGCTGACGGTCGGCTTCGTCGGCGCGATCATGAGCCTGATCGTCGGGCTGATCTACGGCATCGTGTCCGGCTATTACGGCGGCAGCGTCGATAACCTCATGATGCGCTTCGTAGACTTTATGTACGGCTTCCCCGACCTCGTGATGATCATTCTGCTCCAGGTGTTCTTCACCGAGATCGCGCGGCAGTATCAAAACGAGGAAGGCAGCGGCTTTTTCTGGTCCCTGCTCCAGCTCAACAAAGACATGGGCGGCCTGCTGTTCCTGTTCATCGCGCTGGGCGCGCTGAGCTGGATCGGCACGGCGCGGCTGGCGCGCGGACAGGTGCTCTCGTACCGCGAAAAGGAATTCGTCGAAGCGGCGCGCGCGGTGGGCGCGAGCGACCGGCGCATCATCTTCGTGCACCTGCTGCCCAACGTCATCGGCCCGCTGATCGTGGCGGAAACGATGGCGATCCCCGGCTTCATCTTCACCGAGGCGTTCCTGAGCTTCATCGGGCTGGGCGTGCAGCCCGGCATCCCCAGTTGGGGCGCGATGATCAGCCGCGTGCGCGAGGAAGGCGGGTTCCGCTCGAACCGGCACATCCTGCTCGTGCCCAGCGCCGCCCTGGTGATCACAACGCTGGCATTCAACTTCCTGGGCGACGGCCTGCGCGACGCGCTCGATCCGCGCCTGCGTGGCACGTAGCTAAAAGCAGCGGTTAGCCGTTAGCGATTGGCAGTTAGCCAAGAGCAAGAGCAAAAACACCTCACCCCCGGCCCCTCTCCAATCGGATTGGAGAGGGGAGACAGGCTGTGTCCGGCGGGGTTTTAACGGGGCGGGTATGAAACCCGCCCTGTTTTTTAAATCCCCGACTGTGTCCTGCCGTATTCGGTACGGGTACCCGGCTTTTCTCTCAACGGGCGGGGCAAGCCCCGCCCCTACGACGTGCAGAACGCGCCTAGGATGAGGCGACGGTTCGTGCACTGCCCCTGGCAACACGTCCCAAACAGGCGTGGCGCTACTGCACGACCTCAAGCGTCAGGGTGTAATCGCCACGCCCGCCGAAGCGCGCCGCCTCGATGGTGTACGTCCCGGTAGACGGCAGCGCGAATTCCAGGCGCGCGTCGTGGGTGGACATGCCCTCGACCGCCATCGATCCCATATCGTCGTTGCTGGCGATGGTGCGACTGTTGACGTCCACGAGATTGATCAGCGGATCGAGTGCGCCCTGGCCGCTGGCGTCGATCATGGTGATGACGACTTTCTGGCCCGCCGTGCCCTCAAAGAGCCATTCCTGCACCGGCACATTGTTATCGAGCGAGCCGCGCACCGTCTGGCCGGGCGCGATCACGCCGCCCGTATCAGTGGATGCTGCGGAATCCGCCTGGACGTCGCTCGCGGCGATGTCCGATCCGGCGGGGGGCAGCGCGCCGTCACCCGCAAACGTGAACGCCTGCACCTGCGTGATGCCCGCGTCAGTGGTTTCGCTCCACAGCGGCATACCGTCCGGCGTGACGACCAGCCCGGCGGGGTGGAGATACTCGCCCGGCAGGAACGCCCCGCCGCGCGTCGTATCGTAGGGCACGCCAAACGCGTCCACGAGGCGGCCCGACATGGTCAATTCGAGGAAGCCCTGCCCGTCGAGGCCCGGCGCGGCCAGCGACAGCATAATGTCGTCGTTGGGCGCAATGGCAACGTCGGTGATGGTCTGCCCAGCCAGCACGCTGTCGGCCAGATCGCGGGCGAGGGCCTGCCCGTTGGTATCGAGCACGGTCAGGCTGCCCCCCGCCCCGACGAGATAGAGCGCGCCGGTATCGATGTTGTTGTCGATGCGGATGCCGCTCAAGGACGGATCGACCGTGTCCAGGTCCACGGAGACCAGCAGGTTGCCATAGAGATCGAACTTGTAGAGGCGGTTGCGCGCGCCGGAGGCGTGGCCTTCGGAAACGGTCCAGATATCGCCGCCCTTGGTCACGGCGATGGTGCGCGGCATGCCCGGCGCAAACTGCCCATCCGCGTCGCCGCGCACGCCCCACCCGCGCCCGTAATTGCCCGCGCGGTCCACGATCACGACGGCCTGCGTCGCGTCGACGGCAGCGTTCGCCAGATAGAGGCGCGTATCGGGGCCGATCGCCACGTCCGCGTAATCGGCGGAATCGATCCACGGCCCCATGAGGCTGATCTGAGCGCCGCTGGATATATCGAGCGTGATCACGCCCGCCGGACCCGCCGCCATGTACAGCGCGCCGTAAAGGTCGTAGGTGATGCCGCCCGCCCGCGCGTTGGGAATCGAAGCGGGATCGGGCTGGTACAGCCAGATCGCGCCGCCGTCATCGGTCATAATTTGATCCAGCGCGACCGAGGGCTGTTCCGGCGAGGCGAACTGCATCGACTGGAGCAGTGCGTCGAAGGTCGCGCTGGCGCCGCCGTCCCAGGCCGCCGAGGGCGCCAGCCCGCGAATCACGGCCACGCGCCCGCCCGCCACTTCGAGCAGCAACACGCGCGTCGTCAGGCCGTCGTTGGGCAGCGTGAACACGATCTGGTAGCCCGTTCCCCCGGCCACCTGGACCGGCTCCGGCGCGGGCGGGGTTTCGACGTGCGTCACGAGATTGTTCAGCAGATCGGGAAGCTGCGCCGCGTCGGACAGGCCCAGCTCGTTAAACGTGCCCACGACGACGCGCAGCGCCAGCCCGCCGGGCGCGCCGCCCGCCAGAATCGCGTCGAGGTCGGCGCGGGTGGCGGCGTACAATTCCCGGTCTTGCGTTTCGACTTCCCAGCCTGCGGGCAGATCAAAGGCGATGCCCAGCGCCGGATCTTCGTAGCGCGTACCGCTCTCCTGCGCGTGGGCGGCAGGCGGCAGCAGCGCACCTAAAACGGCCAGGGCGCACAGCAGCGACAACAAACGGTAACCCCGGTTGATCATGATCGACTCCTTACAACGCCAAACGGTCCCGGCGACGCGGGCTGCGATCATTTTACCGTGAGGTTGGGCGTCCGTCGTACAGGCGTGGGGCAGACGTGGAGCGAGCGCCGACCGGGCGCTCGCATCAGGCAGATTTAAGGCCCCCGTTCCCCTGGCCGGAGGCGGAACGGGAACAGGCAAAACCGGGTCGTTTCAGTCGGGATCGAAGTAGATCAACAGCTTCAGCCGCCCCAGCGCAATCTCGTCGCCATCGCGCACGCGCCACTCGACCGAGGTGGGCAGCGGCTCGCCGTTGAGCAGCGTGCCGTTGGTGCTGCGCAGATCGAGCAGGTAGATCGCGCGATCGTCGCGCAGCAGCCGGGCATGGTGGCGGGAAACGCCTTTTTCAACCGCGCCGTAGGGGGTCAGGTCGAGGGTGATGACGCCGTCTTCGCCGCCGCTCGTGCGGCCCAGAAGCACCTCGTGCTGGATCTGGATCGCAATCGGCACGTTCGTATCTTCGGGCTGAAGCAGGATCACGCCGCTGCTGCCCAGGCAGTCCGAGCACGGATCGGGGAACTCGCCGAGCGCGCGCGTGGTCAGCGGCACATCGGTCAGCGCCATGCCGCACACCTGGCAGAAAACTTCCCCTTCGCGGTTGGGATTACTGCAGTTCGGGCAACTGTGCATTAACAGCGCTCCTTCTTACCATCTCGTGCCGGGGCGCTGCCATGCGCAGCCCGCCCGCCGGTCACACTTGCCGGGCGATTGCGATGAGTCTTGAGTGGAAGTGGCCGATCACCCATCCTTACAGCGCGATCCACTGGGCGACCTGCCGCCGCTCGTAGGTGCACAGGCGCGTGAATCCGGCCTCGCGGGCGAGGTCCATCGCCGCCGCCAGCCCAAAGCCGACGTGCTCCGGGCGATGGCTGTCGCTGCCCAGCGTGAGCAGATCGCCGCCCATGTCGTGATACCACTTGAGCGCGGGCAGCGAGGGCTGAGTCTGGCCGACTTCGAGGCGCAGGCCGGACGTATTGATCTCGATGCCGATGCCGTTGTCGATGCACGCCTGCCACACGGGGCGCACGACGTCTTCCCAGTCGGCAATGTCGAAGCGGCCATAAACGCGGAAGCTGGTGCGCTTGATCACGTCCGCGTGCGAGAGCACGTCAAACCCGCCGTGACGCGCAAGCTGCGCCAACTCGGTGAAATAGGCCGAGGCCGTGTCTGCTGGCGTGTGGGCGCTGAAGTAGTCCGCGTCGAACACGCTGTTATCGCCAACCCAGTGCAGGCTGCCCAACACGTAGTCGTAGGGCCACGCGTCCACCACAGGCTGGATCGTATCCGCGTAGAGGTGATATTCGCCCACTTCCAGGCCCGCACGGATCGTCAGGCCCTGCGGGGCGAACTGCTGCCGGACTTCTTCCAACTCGGCGAAATAGGGGGCGGGATCGTAGCTTCCCGCGCAGATGTCTTCGGGCTTGGGATCAAAATGCTCGGTGAATGCGATCTCGTGGATGCCCTGCGCGAGCGCGGCCTGGGCCATGGTGGTCATCGAGTCGCGCGCGTCGCAGCTATGGTGCGTATGCATATGGTAGTCCATCGGGAAATGCCCGTTGGACAGGGTCTTATAATCCATCAGCGAACGATCCTTGGCGTGTTGTTTTACCGGAATCCCCACACCGGTTTATCCCGTAGCCGGGGCGTTTGGAGCGCACCCGAACCCCTTAATCATACTCAGGTGGGGCGAACACCACAATCACACTGTTCACAGCTTCTACGGAGGGCGCGCGCATGGGTTTCAGGCGGCGGGATGGGCTATATTCTATGTGATAAACATCGCAGTCACATGGCAATCACCGGAAGGAGACGAGATGGTAGACAAGATTCAGAAGTCAGAGGCCGAATGGCAGCGCGAGCTGTCGCCGGAGGAATACGCGGTGCTGCGGCAGGCCGCGACCGAACGCCCCTTCACAGGCGAATTCGTGCATAACCACGCGGACGGGGTGTATCGCTGCGGCGCGTGCGGGCAGGCCCTGTTTTCGTCGGACACCAAGTTCGAGTCCGGGTCGGGCTGGCCGAGCTTCTGGGACGTGGTCAACGAGGGCAGCGTGGAGCTGCGCGAGGATCGCAGCCACGGCATGCGCCGCACCGAAGTGGTATGCAGCCGCTGCGGATCGCACCTGGGCCACCTGTTCGACGACGGTCCGAGCGACACGACCGGGCTGCGCTACTGCATCAACTCGATCGCGCTGGACTTCGATCCGAAGGGCGGCGCGCAGGACGAATAGCGCGATGTAGAGACAGCAACCTCACCCCCTGCCCCCTCTCCAATCCATACATCGAATTGGAGAGGGGGAAAGCACGATCGTGTGCAAGGCGAAGTTCCAGGAACCGGGTGGAGAAAACCGCACCGCCACAAAAACGGGACGGAACAATGAGCGACAGCAACACCCCCCAGCACATCTACGACCACCTGTGGGCCAATGCGCGAGCAGCATTCGACGCGGGCGAGATCGTGCCCGATCCGTGGCTGGGGCGCGGCGACGATACGCGGCGCGGGCTGACGCTCATCGCCCGGCCCGACGCCCCCACGCGCGAGCGCATCGCGGCGTTCATCGAGGATCTGCAGGGCTGCGCGCCGGACCAGTATTTCTACCGGCCCGACCAGCTTCACATCACCGTGCTGGCGCTGGTCGCCGCGTCGGAGGCGTTCGATCTGGCGCGAGTCCCGGTCGCGCAGTACGAGACGGCGCTGGCGGACCTGTTCGCGGGCTGCGCGCCGTTCCGCGTGCGGATCGATCAGGTAGTGGCCGCGCCCGACGCGGTGATCGTGTGCGGAGACGCGGACGGCGGGGCGCTGAACGCCCTG
>NZ_DAISHJ010000106.1:0-18792 GCF_036822615.1 Aggregatilinea sp.
GGCGGCAGGCGGAGCGGCCTCTTCTTCGGGCGGCTGGGCTGCCACAGCAGACGCGGGGGGTTCCGGCGCAGCGGGCGGCGGCGCGGCCTGCGGCGTAGGCTCGACAGGCGCAGAGTCGGCAGGCGCGGACACGTAATCAGGCGTAAGCAGCGGCGAACTGTTACGGATGAGCGGGATATTGGCGACCAGATAATTCTTGCGCTCGCGCTGTTCCAGCTTGATATGCACCTGGCCTTCCGTCACATTGAGGTAACGTTTGATCACCTCAAGGATTTCGTTCTGCATCTGCGCGAGATGTTCCGGCGAGATCTCGCTGCGGTCCGTGACCAGCACCAGCTTGAGCCGCTCGCGCGCCAGTTCGGCGCTGGCGTCATCTTTGCGCCCTCCGAACAGTCGGTCGAAGAAGGATGCCATGATCGCTCCTCACAATCACCCGGAACCGGATCCACCGAACATCTTTGTCAGCCGCTTAAACACGCCGCTCTTCGGTTCCAGTTCCAATAAGGGCACTTTTTCACCATTAATACGCCGCGCAATGTTGCGGAACGCCGTGCCCGCCAGACTATTCTGGTTGTTCAGGGTCAGCGGTGAGCCCCGGTTGGACGACACCAGGATCTGCTCGTCTTCGGGGATCACCCCCAGCAGCCGGATGGACAGAATCTCCAGCACATCATTGACGGACAGCATATCCCCGCGTTTGATCATGTCCGGCTTGACGCGGTTCAGCACCAGACTGGTCGGGACGTGATGCTCCTCCGCCTCGATCAGCCCTATGATGCGGTCCGCGTCGCGCACAGCGGAGACTTCCGGGTTGGTAATGATTACCACTTCGTCGGCAGGGGCCAGCGCGTTACGGAACCCCCACTCGATGCCTGCCGGGCTGTCGATCACGATGAAATCGTAGTCCGCGCGAAGCTGGTTGGTCAGCTCGACCATGTCTTCCGGGCTGACCGCCGTTTTGTCGCGCGTCTGCGCCGCCGGAAGCAAATACAGATCGGGCAGGCGCTTGTCCTTCACCATCGCCTGTCGCAGCTTACAGCGACCCTCAACCACATCAACCAGATCGTAGACGATACGGTTTTCAAGTCCCATCACGACGTCGAGATTGCGCAACCCAATATCGGCGTCGATGCAAATCACTTTTTTGTTCAGGCTGGCCAGCGCCACCGACAGATTCGCTGTAGCCGTGGTCTTGCCCACCCCCCCCTTGCCGGAGGTTACGGTGATGACTCTGGCACTCATCCAGATCCCTTTCCTCGTGACCTCAGTTCCCTGACCCAACGGGAACCTGCTCCCCCAACCGCAGCCCAGTGGGGCCGCGCCCCTACCATGATTCGGCTTCGATCCGGTTGTTACGTACGAGCGCTTTTTCCGGCTTGGGCTTCCGGCGGCGCTCTTCCGGCGAAATGGTGATGTACCCCGCGATGCGCAACTGCGTCGGCGCGAGATCCAGCGCGCACACGACCGCCGATTCGTCGCCAAACACACCAGCATGCACCGTGCCGCGCAGCTTGCCCCACACCACGACGTCGCCCCCCGCGGTGATCACAGCCCCCGCGTTGACGTCGCCCAGGACCACGACATGCCCGTCGCTGTGCACCGTCCTGCCGTTGCGCACCGTGCGCTTGATCAGCACGCCGGGCGTCCCGCGTTCTTCGGGATCGATCGGCGGCGGGCGCAGCGGGAGCGCCTCGACGCCCTCATCCTGAAGCTCGACGTCTGACAGATCGGTCTTCAGGCCCAGCTTGTGTGCCGCGCCGCTCGTCTCTGCGCTGTCGGTCAGCACCGCCAGCAGCGCAACATCGCGCTTGGCAAGTGCCTTCTGGACGTTCGCAAGGTCCTGGTAGCGCAGATCGCGCGGCCCCAGAGAGAGCGTCACCTGCGCGCCCTTGAAAAAGCCGCCCTGCGCATCAATTAAGGTTGTTAACCGCGAAGTCAGATCGGACCACTTTCCGTCCGGTTTGACCGTGACCAGCAATCCGTGCTTGATTCCCTTAAGGGTTATGGAGTCATCCATACTCAATCTACATTGTTTCTACAGCCATTGACAATCCAACTGAAGTCCCCCTGCGCCCACGCCGCAGTGATTGCTACTACTATACTCGGTTTTTAAACTTGTGCCTATTGCCTCCCTCATGAAATGGTAAGCGGCCCGCACACAACAGTAAAAAGGGTCGCTTACCCACCGATCCGGCAGTTTCGGACGGCAGCGCAGCGTTAGTTTTGCGCGCAGCATGGCGCATCACGTGAGGATCGGTTGAGGTTTGGCGATAAGGCGAAGACACACAACCAGCGGGTTCGGGAATCCGATCGACACCCTGCCCCCGGCATCGCGCGTACCGAGAGCGTCGCTCGTGCGGGGGAAAAAGGAGGGGCGTATCGCGCGATACGCCCCATGTGTACCAGAGACCGGCTGAAATGAACGGATATGGGAATGTGAGTCGTCAAGCCAGATCTGCGTAGGGGTAGGGCTTGCCCTACCCGACTTTGCTGACAACGGGCGGGGCAAGCCCCGCCTCTACGAAAGGCAGAGGTGCCCGTCGCGGCGTTCGATTCCGAGCTTAACCTGCTGTAGGTGGGGCGTATTGTGATACGCCCTTACACTACCCGCTCTTGCCAGCGAATTAGCCGGTGCTTACTGCTGGCCGCGCTGGATCTTCAGCTTGAAGTACGCGTCCAACACTTCGTTCACGATCGGCGCGGCTACCGCCGAGCCTTCATCGCCGTTGTACACGAACGCGATCACCGCGACTTCGGGATTTTCATACGGCGCGTAACCCACAAACCACGCGTGCGCGGGCCACGATCCCGCCTCGCACAATCCCTGCGCCCAGGCGATGTCGTCGCAGTATTCCGCCGTGCCCGTCTTGCCCGCCACGTTGACGTACGTCAGCGCCGCCGTCTTGGCCGTACCGACGGTCACCGCGTCGCGCATGCCTTCGCGCACCAGCCCGAGCGTACTGGGATCCGAGAAGGGCGGCGTATATTCGTCGTCCTGGTTCAAGTTGATGCTTTCATATTCCAGCGGATCGCACACGCCGCCGTTGAAGCTGTAGTTATACGGGACGTGCACGGTATACGCGATGGTTTCGGGCGTGCCCTCGCCGGACGCGTCCGTGGTGCTGCTGTGATAGTCGTCGGGCGTGCACAGCGCGGGATCGTACGTATCGCTGTCTTCCTCGCAGCGGCACGCGAGGCTGTTTGGCCCGTTGAGCAGCATATCCTCCTGAAGCAGCAGCACGGCCTCGCTGCCGTCGGTCGGCTTGACGATGGTGCGGACGGCGCGCGGCTGGAATTCCTCGATGATGTTCCCGTTCGCGTCCTGCAGGTTCCTGACCAGATGCGGCTCGTAGAGCGTGCCGCCGTTGATGATCGCCGCCGTGGACGCCAGCAGTTGCAGCGGCGTCACGGTCACGTAGCCCTGGCCGAATGCGGCGTTGTACGTGTCGCCCGTAGACCAGCTTTCACCGTAGTTACGGCGCTTCCACTGGCTGTCCGGCATACGGCCTGCCAGCTCGCCCGGCAGCTCGACGCCCAGCTCCGAGCCGATGCCAAACGCGGTCGCCCAGCGGTACAGGTCGAAGATCCCCAGCCCGCCCGTCTTCAAGATCGCGGGGCTAACGTCCGGGTTGCCGCCGCCCACCTGATAAAAATACACGTCACAGCTCTGTGCGATCGCATTCACCAGCGCGATGTTGCCGTGCCCGGCGCGATCCCAGCACACGAACGGCTGGCCAGCCGCGTCGTCGAACGGCGCATAGGCGTTGGGCAGCACCAGACGGCCCGGATCATACAGCGTTTGATTGGGGTCGATCACGTCTTCTTCGACCACGCCCACGGAGGTGATCAACTTCCACACCGAGCCGGGTGGGTAAAGCGCGCTGATCGCGTGATTGACCAGCGGGCGCAGCGGATCTTCGAACTGGTTGAAGTAGTAGTCGCCGTCGATGTTACGTGCGAAGCGCGTATTGTCGTAGCTCGGCCAGCTTACCATCGCCAGGATATCGCCGTTGTTGGGGTTGATAGCGATGACCACGCCCTGCTGAGTCACGACGCGGTTGGCTTCTTTGTTGACGAGGTTGATCTCGCGGGTCAGCGCTTCCTGCGCAGCCTTTTGCAGTTCGAGATCCAGCGTCAGCTGCACGCTTTCCCCGGCCTGGAACGGCTGCTCCTCGACGAGCTGGAGCGGCTGGCCCGCCACGTCCACGACCCACGTCTGCGCGCCGCGCGCGCCTGCCAGTTGATCTTCCATGTACGCTTCGATGCCCGCGTAGCCGATGCGGTCGAAGGCCGGGTTATAGCCCTGCTCGCGCAGCCGCTGTTCCTCCTCGGGGCCGATCGGTCCCAGGTAGCCGATGATGTGCGCCGTCAGGGAACCGGTCGGATACTCGCGCACGGAAGCGACCTGAATCTCCACGCCGGGCATCAACTGCGCCTGCTCCATGATGCGGAACGCCGCGTTGCGGTCGATGTCGGTGGCGATCACGACGGGCGTGAACGGCGCGATACCCAACCCTTCGCGCACCATCTCGTCGATGCTGCGCTCGTTGGTGCGGCCTGCCGCGTCGGCGGCGGCGCGCGTCGCGGGCACGTCGATCTGGGCCGAGAGGCGGTTATAGACGTCCAGCGTGTCGGCATCATCGGCTGGCAGGTCGGCGGGGGTGATCAGCACGTTGTATGCGGGGTCATTTTTCGCCAGCGGCACGCGGTAGCGATCGTAGATCGCGCCGCGCGGGGCCGCAATGAGCGAGACCTGCAAGCGGTTCTCTTCCGCGTCCTGCACGAACTGGTCGCCGTTGACGAACTGAAGCTCGCCCGTCCGCACGACCAGGATCAAGAGCGAAAAAACGACCACTGCCTGAAACACCAGCAACCGCCAGCCTTGAAACGGAAGGATACGCCGGTTATTCATGGGTCATCAACCTGTTTAGCTCACACTACCGATTACGATACGAAAAACACAGCACTGCCGTGGCCCTTGTTCCCTACGCATCAGTCTAACGCGAAACGCCCACCCGTCGAATTATCCTACCCGGGTGCGGCGCGGGTGCAGCCACAGCGACACGCGGCCCATCAGCCGGAAAACCGGGATGATCAGCAGCGCGTTATAGAACATAGCGGGGATCGTCACGTACGACAGGCCGCGATCGATCGGCACATTGATCCCCACCACCCACAGCACGCTGAGGATGATCAGGTGATACACCACCGTCCCGGCAGCGGCGACCAGCGGCGGCACGATGATATTGTTGCGCGAAATCTGGCCGAAGACCGCGTCGGCGGCGAAAACCACGATCACCAGCCCCAGTGCCGAGGTGCCCAGCGGCGCGACGGAAAGCCAGTCTTGCAGCACGCCGCCCACCACCGACCACAACATCGCCTCGCGCACGTCCGCCAGCAGCGCCCACGACACCACGAGGATCAGCACGAGGTCCGGCGCGCCGCCGCCAATGCGAAATTCGGGCATCACCGTCGCATTCAACACGGCGGCAATCATCAGAATGGGAATGCCAATATAACCGGCCATGATCTCTCACACAGGTTACGGGACTACTGCTGCTCGGTCTGGTCTTCAAATACCGACAGGTCCACCGGCTCGAAGTTCGTAATCACCTGGACCACTTCCAGCCGGTCGAACTCCACCAGCGAGCGCACGCGCGCCTCCTGGTACAGCTCGCTCTGCGCGAGGCTGACGCTGAGCACCCGCCCCAGGATCAGGTCGGCGGGCGCGGTCTGGCCCAGGCCGCTCGTCACCACGAAGTCGCCCTCGCGCACCTCGTCGTCCACCGAAATGTACGACATCAGCAGGTCGCCGCTGAGCTGCCCCACGACCACGCCCTCGGCGCGTGTGGACTGCGCCCGCGCGCTGACCTGGCTGTTCGGGTCGGTCAGCAGCAGCACTTCCGCGCCCGTCGCGGAAACCTTCGTCACGCGGCCCACCATGCCCAATTCGGTCACCACCGGGTCGTTCAGTTCCACGCCGTCACGCCGCCCGCAGTTGATCTGGATGGCGCGCACGAAGCCGGTGTTATCGAGGCCGATCACGTCGCACGTCACGAATTCGCGGTCCTCCGGCTCGAAGCGGTCATAGTCCAGCAGCGAGGCCAGATCGTCGTACAGCAGCGCCTTCTCACGGTATTCGGCCAACTGGGACTGCGCGATCGCGTAGGCTTCTTCGAGGTCCTGGTTGCGCTTTTCGAGGCGGCGGAAATTCGAGAGATCGTCCAGTCCGTCGCTGATCGTATGCGTGATGCCGCTCACCACGCCCTGCACGAAGCTGAGCGGCACGGAAACGACGCCCTCCAACGGCCCCAGCAACCCGCGCGAGCTGAGGAAGATCAGCAGCAGCATTGCGATCATCGTGAGGATGAAGGAAAAAACGCGGCCAGCACGCAATACAGGACCTCCTCAAACACCGGTCAGGACCGGGCACATGCCCCGGTCGCAGCAGGTTGGCCGTCCCCTACATCCCCTACGGCGCACCGCCCCGCGCACATTATACCGCACGCGGCGGGCCGCCCGAAGCATAAGCCCCGAACCACACAGCGATCCGGGGCGTAACAGGTGCAGCAAGTTGTGGTCGCAGCCAACGTGACGCTCGCAGGATTAGTGCTGCGTCGATCCGCGTTCCAGCCCCGCCAGGAGCGAGCGCAGATTGTCGTAGTCTTCCAAAATGCGGCCCGCGCCGCGCGCCACGCACGTCATGGCGTCTTCGGCCAGCCACACGCGCACGTTCACTTCGTCGGCCACACGCTCGCACAGGCCCTTGAGCTGGCTGCCGCCGCCCGCCATGCAGATGCCCGATTCCATCAGGTCCGCGACCAGTTCCGGCGGCGTCTCGTCCAGCGCGTCGCGAATCGTGTCGATGACGATGCTCACCGACGGGTTCAACGCCTCGCGCAGCTCGATCGACGACACCTCGACCGCTTCCGGCAGCCCCGTAATCAGGTTGCGCCCGCGCAGCACCATCGTGCGTTCTTCGGGCAGCGGGTACGACGAGCCGATCTCCATCTTGGCGCGCTCAGCGGTGCGCTCACCGACCAGCAGGTTGTACTTGGAGCGCATATACTGCACGATGTCTTCGTCCATCTCGTCGCCCGCCACGCGGATCGAGCGGCTGATCACAATGCCGCCCAGCGAGAAGATAGCGACTTCCGTCGTGCCGCCGCCGATGTCCACGATCATCGAGCCGCGCGTCTCCTGAATGGGCAGACCCGCGCCGATCGCTGCCGCGACCGGTTCTTCGATCAGGTACGCTTCGCGCGCTCCGGCGCTGATCGTCGCGTCGTATACGGCGCGCTTTTCCACTTCGGTCACACCCGACGGGATGCCGACCACGACGCGCGGGCGCGGGATAGGAACCCACGACTGTTCGTGCGCCTTACGGATGAAGTAGTCGAGCATGCCCTCGGTGATTTCAAACTCGCTGATGACGCCATCACGCAGGGGACGGACCACCATGAACTTGGAGGACGGCGTTTTGCCGAACATTTCTTTGGCTTCGCGCCCAAAACTGATCGGGCGGCGCGTCTTGCGCTCAATGGCAACGTAGGACGGCTCGTTAATGACGATGCCCTTGCCGCGCACGCTCACGAGCGTGTTCGCCGTGCCAAGGTCAATGCCAATGTCCAGCGAAAACAGGCCCAATAGCCAGTCAAGCGGACTAACCAATTAGGGGACTCTCCTCAACCATGCCGCCATGAACGCAGCGCGGCATTATACCACGTCTCAACGCCGCCGGTCGATGCGCAGGCCGACGACTGCCCTACACTGTTACGGGTCAGGGCTGTCCCGGCGGCCCACATGACGGCGGCAGAACCAGGGACGTCAAGGAAGGAACCGATGCGCCTTTTCGCGCCTCGCGTGCAGCTTATAAAAATCTTGTGTACGCGCTGCGCGTTTTTACCCTATTTTGCCCGCTGCGCCAAGAGCGCACAGCCGCCGCTCTACGCGTACACGGATGAGAGATTCATGAGGACGCACGCGAACGCCCCCGTTCCCTGCGGGCAACAGGCAGCGCCCGTGCGGTGTGCCGGGGGCGAGGGCCGGCCCGCCAAACCGCGCAGGGGCAGTTCATGGCCGCCCCTGCGCGACCGATCGCGCCGGTCCCTACGCGGGCTGGCTGAACGCCTCGATCTGCTTGTCGAGCTTCTCGCGGTCCACCTGCGGATAGTCGTCCAGCAGCGCCTCGAAGCGCTTCATGTATTCCACGATCTGCGGGCGGGTGTGCGCCTCGAAGCGCATGGTGATCGCGGGCTGCGTGTTGCTCGCGCGGACGAGGCCCCAGCCGTTTTCGAAGATGGCGCGCGCGCCGTCCACGGTCACGACCTCGTACTTGTCCTGAAGCTCGTCGCGCACCACGTCGATGATCTTGAACTTCACGTCGTCCGGCGCGGACATGATGATCTCCGGCGTGGCGATCAGCGACGGCATTTCGCCCAGTGCCTGCGACAGCGTCTTGTCCGTCTTGCTGAACAGTTCCAGCACCTTCAGCGCCACCAATGGCCCATCGTCGAAGCCGTAATAATTCTCGCCGATGAACAGGTGACCGCTGACCTCGCCGCCCAGCGGAGAGCCGACCTCGGCCATCTTGCGCTTCATCAGGCTGTGGCCCGACTGCCACATCAGCGGCTTGCCGCCGCTTTCACGGATGATGTCGGGCAGCACCTGGCTGGACTTCACGTCGAAGACGATGGTCGAGCCGGGCATACGGGTCAGCAGGTCGCGCGCCAGCAGCGCCAGCAGGCGGTCGGCGGCGACGTGATGCCCGTGCTCGTCGATCACGCCCGCGCGGTCGGCGTCACCGTCGAAGGCGATGCCGAAATCCGCCTTGTTGGCGATCACGGCAGCTTCGAGATCCTTCGTCAGTTCGGGATCTTCGGGGTTCGGCAGGTGGTTGGGGAACGTGCCGTCCGGCTCGCAGAACAGGCAGATCACCTCGACGCCCAGTGCTTCCATGACCGGCGGCACGTACGTGCCCGACAGGCCGTTGCCGGAGTCCACGACGACCTTCAGCTTGCGGTCGCCCATGTGAACCTTACCCTTGATCGTCTCCATGTGGCGGTCGATCATGGCGTAATCTTTGAGCACTTCGCCCTTGCCCTGCTCGAAGTCGTCAGCCTGGATCAGCTTCAGCAGATCCTGGATCTGGTCGTCGGCCAGCGCCTGCCGCCCATAGGACATCTTGATGCCGTTGTAGTCGGTGGTCAGGTGGCTGCCGGTAATCATGATGCCGCCCGCCGCCTCGTTGGACGACGACGCGAAGTACACGGTCGGGGTCATGACCGGGCCGATATCGGTCACCTTGATGCCAGTCGTCGCCAGCCCTTCGATCAGCGCGTCCTTGATTGCAGGCGTGGTCAGGCGGTTGTCGCCACCCACGAAAACCTGCTTCACGCCCAGGTTGCGCTGGACGTACGTGCCATACGCCTTACCGACCCACCGCGCCAGATCCGGCGTGAGATCGGGGGTCTCGCCGGTCACCTTGCCGCGAATGTCGTACTTACGAAAAACGTGCGTAGGAACTTGCGCCATTTGATTTCCTCCCAATGTGGATGGTGTGCTCTTAAAGAACCGGCGGAATCGAACCTCGCTGCCGTGGCGGTGCGGGCGTTTCCTCCGGCGGGATCGGCTGGTTGATCACCCAGCGGTAGCCGTCGGGATCGCGCAAGGCGAACTCGCGCACGCCGTACCACTGGTTTTTCGGCGGATTTTCCGTGCTCACGCCGCGCCCATCGATCTGCGCATACAGCGCGTCCACGTCTTCGATCTGCAAATATAACGTCACGCGTGGATCGCCCTCGGCGTCCTTCAATGGCGACACGTCGCGGCGCAGCAGCCACACCGAGCGCCCGTCGTGCGCAAGGCTGGCCCACTGGAGTCCGTCGTCGTCCTCGATACCCTTTAACTCGACCTCGAAGCCCAGGTCCGCATACCAGTAGCAAGAATAGTCTACGTCATCGACGGTCAGTTCAGCGATAATCGCGTTCATGGTATCCTTAGTTCTGATGCTAGCAGCAGCGCGGGTTTCCGGCTAGAGCGAGTTCCTCCCACGCGAATACAACGTGCCCCATTGTACAAAAAATCCCCGCTCCACGCGATGAAGAGGGGAATGGAACGAGCGAGGTTTGAATAATGGACGACAAACCTGTGACCGTCGAGACGTTAAAGGCATTTCTGGAAGCCTTCAACCGGCACGACCTGGATGCCATCATGACGTTCTTTGCTGAGGACTGTGTGTTCGATATGCCTCGCGGCCCTGAACCCTGGGGGCGGCGCTACATAGGCCGGGAGGCTGTTCGTGAGGGGCTTGCATCCAGGTTTACCGGGCTTCCCGACGTGCACTATGGCGACGATCGTCACTGGGTCTGTGGCAGTCATGGTGTATCCGAATGGCTCCTTACCGGGACGACGCAAGCAGGCATACGCGTGGAAGTCAGAGGCGTCGACCTGCTCGAATTTGAGAACGGCAAAATCGTCCGAAAGGATTCGTATTGGAAGCTCGTCGAATAATCACCCGGCGCGACGAGGCGTCACGACGTCGCGCCGCGGGCTTCCGGCTAGAAAGAGCCGCCTCCACGCGATGAAACGCGGATCGAGCCGCAGAGCACGATTGGCCGCGCCCGGCTGCATTTGATTTCACCCTACCCAACCACTTTCAGGAGTCCGCACACGATGGCACGAGAAACGATCAACCCGGATGAATTGTTCAACAGCCTGCAATACGGATTCTCACAGATCGCCACCGGGACCGGCAGGCGCATCGTGACGATCTCCGGTCAGGTGGGCTGGGACACGCAGGAACAGATCACCGGGCAAGACGATTTACGCGCGCAGACGATGAAAGCCTTTCGCAACCTGGAAATCGCCATGAAGGCGGCAGGCGGCACGCTGGACGACATCCTCTCACTGCGGCTCTACATCGTCGCGTCGGTCATGGACGATACCGCGCCCATCCGCGAGGGACTCACGACCTTCTTCCCGGCGTCACCGCCCACGACCACCTGGATCGGCGTGCCGCGGCTGGCGAGCAAGGAATTTCTGATCGAGATCGAAGCCCTGGCCGTGATGGAGTAAGCCGCTAGCCGTTCTCCCACACGAGCGGGATGAGGTTCTTTCGCCGCCTCACCATGACCTTCGACAGCGTATCCTCCCCTCACAAAAAAATCCCCGCGCCGCGTGAGGCACGGGGATTTTTGTATGAACGGCGAGAGCGCACCGGCGCACCCCCTACCTGGCGCGTCAGTCCAGGCTGCTCTCCGCCGTGGGAACCGTCAACCCGCGCGGCAGGCCGTCGGGCTCCGGCATGGCATCTACCACACCCGCCGCCGGGACCGCTTCAACGGCCACCGCATCGACCACGCCGTCTTCCATGTGCGCCAACGCCGGGATCAAATAGCCGCTGACGCCCATCCCGGTGCAGACCAGCCCCGCGATGAAGTACCACCCGCGCACCCCGATCACGTCCGCGACCGGCCCCGCAACCGCCAGCCCCAGCGGCGACATGGCCGACGCCGACGCGATCACCAGCGTGAACACGCGTCCCTGCATCTCCGGCGCGACCGTGCTCTGAATCGCCGCGAACAGCGGCCCGTTGGTGATCGGGTTCATGAAGCCCATCAGGAACATCATCGCCACGGCCAGCGCCAGCAGCGATCCCGGCGTCAGGCCGATGATCATCGCCGCCGTGCCCATCCCGATCAGGCCCAGCATCGAGGTATAGATCTTACGCTTGAAGCCGCCCCACACGCTGAGCGCCAATCCGCCCAACACCACGCCGATGCCCATCGCAGACTCGAACCAGCCCAGCTCCACCGCCCCACCGTTGAAGTGATTTTTGATCAGCAGCGGCGTCAGCGACGAGGCCGGGTTGAATACGAAGTTGATCAGCGTCGCCATGCCCAGCACGATCATCAGCGCAGGCCACGCACGCACGTAGCGCAGCCCGGCCACGAGATCCTGCCAGACGTTGGCTTTTTCCGCCCCCGCCTCTGGCGTTTCCGCGCGCGGCGGCTGCGGGATCGCCACGAAAAACAGCGCGCCGATCGCCGGGATCGCCGTCAGTACGTCCACCGACAGCACGGCCTGGATCGGCAGCGATTCCAGCAGGATCGCCCCGACCGGCGGCGCAACAATGCTCATCGCGCCTTGCAGCGTCTGGTTCAACCCCGCCACGCGCGCAAGCTGGTCTTTGGGAACCATCAGCGAGGTGGACGCCTGCATCGCCGGGAAGTGGAACGCGCCGCCCAGCGAGCGAATGAACGCCGCCACGTATACGTGCCACACGGCGATCTCGCCGGTCGCAAACAGGATCGCCAGCGCGACGGTCACCAACGCCACGAAACCGTCCGCCGCCATCATCACCAGACGGCGGTTCCAGCGATCCACCAGCGACCCCGCCACCGGTCCGATCACGATCTGCGGCAGCATGGCGACCAGCGTCGCCGTTGCCAGCACCGTCGCGGAATTGGTCGTGTCGGCCAGCCACCACACCAGCGCGAACTGCACCAGGCTGCTGCCAAACAGCGAAAACGCCTGCCCAATCCAGACGGTAAAAAACGGAGTCTTCCAGTTTTCGGGGACGTGTGTTGCTTCAGACATAATCACCTCGGACGGCATAATCACAAGGTCGCACTCTCACAATATACAACCCGATCTAAGAAAACTCAATATATTTTATAAATCTTTTTCAGGTTCACATTAAATTCTACAATCGCCCCACCGAACTGCTCTACTAAAAATACGTCCGGCGGATCAAAAAGTTGCCCGGCGCGATCGCTCGCATCCGGGCAGCCTGATGATCCTGGTATGGGTTGCGTTAGGTGGTCGGGGTTAAGCGGGCGAACTACCGGTAATCGTCGCGGGCGGGCTGGAACACGTCGATCACGAAGCAGTTCGTCACGGCGCGACCGCCATGTACGGCCTCGCTGGGGATCACCGCCGTCTCCAGCGGGCCAAGCACGCGCGTTTCGCCATCGACCGTGAGTTCCAACTGTCCCTCGATCACGGTCGTGATCTGCTCGTGCGGGTGGTGGTGCTCGGGCAGCACCGCGCCCTCATCGATCGTCCAGTATGAGACAGTCATACGGTCCGTGTGCACGAACTTGCCAAAGAACCCTGGCACGATCTCGCGGGCCTGCTGATCGCTCAGTTTTCCAAAAGTCATGAGATCTCCTCCTCGCAGCGCAAACCGCCCCACACGACGCGCATCGCATGGGAACCCTCGAAAAAATGCCCTCCGCCGCGCGCACGACGAAGGGCACAGACTGCACCAGTTTACCCCGCCTGGGGCCAGGACACCGAACGCCGCGTCAGGGCGTCGGTGTGACGAGAAACGGCGCGGCAGGCGTCCAGGTCGGGATAAGCGTCGGCAAATCGCCGGATGCGCCCAACCACGTGCGCCACGCGCGCTCGATTTCCGGCACAGACATGCCCGTCACCGCTTCGAGCACATCGAAGAACGGCTCGTTCGCCGCCAGCCGTGCCATCATTTCGTTGTAGGCCTCAAGGCCGCCATGCTCCTGCTCGATCCACGCCAGGAAGCTGTATGCGATGTCGTACACGTCGCGTCCGCCGCCGGTATACGGGTCCGGCACATCGTACCAGTTCGCCGTGAGCAGCTGCGGCAGATTCCCACTGACCGCAATTTGCCGGACGTTCCCTAGATAGTAGTAGGACTGCTCCATCTCGAAGAAGGTCGCGTCCCCCTCGATAAACCAGTACGGCACGTCATACAGCGTACGCTCCGGCCAGAGGTATTCGTACTGGTAGAGATGTTCCAGCTCGTGCGGCACGGTCGAGTAGACGAGGTCATTGATGCCCCAGGCGATGTCGTAACCATACAGCACCTGGACGATGATGCCCCACTCCTCGAAGGTCTGCCCGACGATGTTGTCTTCCATTGGGTCGGTCTCGGTGCGCCATTCCTTCCACGCGCTGTAATCGCCAAACAACAGGATGCGCGGCTTGTAGGGCAGCGTATCGCCCCACACCGCCACGTACTTGTCGCGCTGCATGGTGATCGCATTCAGGACCGCAGGCTCTACGTTGTCGTTCAGGCCTTCGTTGTACACGATCGCGTCGTCCGATTCAGAGAAGTGCCAGCCGCGCGTATTGTCCGCGTACTCCGCCACGATGGGGTCGGTTTCCAGGGCGTTACCCGCCGCGTCGGTCAGCTCCCAATGATAGGCCAGCACCGCCCAGGGAGGCAGCATCAGGCTGCTATCCGGCTGCCACGAGGCCGTCACCTGCCCCGTCACAGGATCGATCTCACCCGGTACGCGGTGCACCGGAAGCCTCCAGTTGATGCGTTGTGCAGCCGGATACCAGACAAGGGTGGCGCGCCTGATCGGCCCGGCGGAACTGCTGGCATCGAGAGTGACGACGAAACCATCGGGATAGACGCTCTCGAACACGTCTGACGTCACCGTCAACTCGATGGCACTCTGCGCCGGGGCGTCCGGCTGCGCACCGGGACGCTCGGCGGCGCGCGCTACCGGCATGGTCGCGTTCAACAGGGCCAGCAGCGCCAGGGCCGCCAGCCAGATGGTCCCCACCATCCCCACACGTCGTTTCATGTTCTTTTCCTTAATTTTTCTAATTTTTCGATGCGTGTGCCTTTATTGTAATTATTACGACAAACGGCGAAACCGGCGCGCGGCGACGCAAAAAAGCCCTTTGCCGCGCCGGGCAAAGGGCCTAAGAAACAATCGCCAGACAGTCGAGGCGATCGGAAAGGCGTCAGGGCGTCGGCGTGGCGAACATCGGCAGCGCAGCAGGCGTCCAGGTAGGAACAAGCGTCGCCGCATCGCCGGAGGCGCCCAACCACGTGCGCCACGCGCGCTCGATCTCCTGCACGCTGCTCATCCCGGTCACGGATTCGAGTGCGTCGAAGAACGGCACATTATCCGCCAACTGCGCCATCAATTCGTTGTAGGCCTCCAGGCCACCGTTTTCCTCCGCGAGCCACACCGCGAACGAATAGCCAATGTCGTAGCCGTCGCGCGGGGTTTCGCCATCAATGCGCGGGCCGTCGCTCACGCCCACCAGCAGCGGCGGAAGCTGTCCGCTGCGCGCCATATCCTGCACGCGGCCCAGGTAGTCGTATGACGGGCCCAGCTCGAAGAAGCTCGCGTCGCCCTCGACAAACCAGCCGGGAATATCGTACAGGCGGCGCTGCGGCCAGAGGTATTCGGCCTGATAAAGATGCTCGATCTCGTGCACGACCGTACCGTACGCGAGGTCGCGGTACGCCGCGTCGAGGTTGCCCTCGTCCAGCAGCACCTGCGCCACCACGCCCCACGCATCGAAGGTCTGCCCGACGACGTACTGCGTCTCGCTGGTATTGTGATCGGCGGTGCGCCATTCAAGCCACGCGTCGAAATCGCCAAACAGCACGATGCGCGGTTTATAGGGCAGCGGCGCGCCCCACACCGCGACGTACTTGTCGTGCTGCTCGGCCATCGCGTCGAGCACCACGCTCTCAATATCGCCCGTCAGCCCCTCGGCATACACCACGGCGTCATCCGATTCGGAGCGCTGCCAGTCGCGCGTGTTGTCGGCGTAATCCACCACCACCGGATCCGTCTTCAGCACGTTGCCTTCCGAGTCGCGCAGTTCCCAGTGGTACGCAAGCTGCGACCACGGCGGCAGCATCATGGTGTCGTCCGGCTGCCACGACGCGATAATCTGGCCCGATGCGGGGTCGATTTCGCCCGTCTGGCGGAAAATCGACATCGTTTCGCCCGCGCGCTGGGTCGGGCGGTTCCAGATCAGGCTGGCGCGCTCGATCGGTCCGGCGGGGCTGCTGGCGTCCAGCGTCACCACGAACCCGTCAGGATAGACGCTCTCGAACGTATCCGAGTTCACCGTCCATTCGACACTGTTCTGCGCCGGGGCGTCCGCCTGCACAGCGGGACTCTCGGCGGCGCGCGCCATCGGCATGGCCGCGTTCAGCAGCGCGAGCGCCACCAACGCCGCGGCCCACACTGCCGCCACCACACCCACTCGTCGTCGTTTCATCGTTGCTTTCCTCCTGGGCTGTGTTCTTGCTCTGTGTTCCGATTTTAACCCGTTCGGCGTGACAGTGGCGTGACCGGGGCGAAAAAAGCCGGGGCGGGTTTCTAACCCGCCCCTACAAAAATCCACTTTACAGCTTCCGCCGGGATAATTCGTGAATTGTCCCTACCCGGCGCTGTGCTTTCCGCTTTTGCACCGACTAACAACTGAAAACTGACGACTATGAACTGATCTCCGGCGGATAGCCGCTGTCGCCATACACCGTCGCGGGAGGCAGGCGCAGCAGATCGGCCAGCGCCAGACCCGGATGCCGCGCCACGTAGCCCTGCACGATCTGGTCCCCGAACCACACGCCCGACCACGCCGGGTACGTTTCGTCGAGGGTCGTGCTCCACACCATGCGATCCCCGAAGCGATCGATGTTTTCGCGCCACGTCATGCGCGACGCCGCGATCTCCCACGCGGCGGGGACCTGCACCGCGGTGAGCGCGTCGTCCCACGGCAACCTCGCGCCCGGCACGACGTACCGCGCGAACGCGGTCGCCCGGCCTTCGAGCACGATGCGCTCCATCAGCGTCAGTTCCGACAGCGGGCGATCCAGCCCGCGAAGCTGGTATGCCATCGCGTAGCCGTGCGCCACCAGCGCGGGCACGTTCTCCAGGCACGCCTTCCCCTGCGAACACGCCAGCAGCAGCGTATCCGCCGAAACGGGGATCACCTTCAGTGGCTGGGTCGCGATCGCCAGCGGCACATCGCCGCCCGCGTTAACCGTCGCCGCGTCCGGCACGCTGACCGCCGGGACCGCGATCACGCACAGGTGCATCGCGTCCTCGCCGGGCAGCACCGCTTCCGCCGCGTCGAGCGCGTCGCGCCCCTGCGCGATCAGCGCGTCTTCCGGCAGGACTTCCTGCGCGAACTGCCACGCGGCAAAATCGGCCATCGGGAACGAAAACCCGCTGAAGTCGAACAGGTACTCGAACTTGTTCGCCGCGGCCCCGTCCAGGCCAAAGCATGGCACGCCCGACCGGCTGAACGTGTTCACAAACGTGATGCCCTGATCGACCGGCGCGACCGTCGCCACGGCGGACAGAAACTCGCTCGTCGGTGCGGCCAGTGACACCACAGGGCCGCTTTCAGCCGTCGCAGCCACCGCGCCCTGAACCGGCGTGCGCGTGGGAACGGTTACCAGCGCAGGCGGTTCGTCCCTGCCCGCGCAGCCCGCCAGGATCATCCCGGCGGCCAGAGCAGCAGAAACCGACTTCCAACGTCTCATGAAGCCTCCTGAGTAGGCGGCGCCTCCGGCGCATACCCACTCTCGGCCAGAAGCGCTTCGGGATCGAGCGCAAATAACTCTGCTAGTGATACGTCGGGATGCGCCGAAATGTACGTCTGCACGATCTGTTCGCCCAGGTAGTAACCGCCGGACGTCGGGTAGCGCGCCGTGTTGGCCGTGCCCTGCAAGACGCGGTCGATGTTGCGGCTCTGCGGGTAGTCGCCATATGTCACCGCGAGGGTGTCCTGGATGCTGCCCCACAGCATCGCCTCCTGGTCGGCAGTCAGCGCGCCGTCCCACGGGAACGCCGCGTCGGGCTGGATCTGGCGCACGAGGTACGCAGCGCGCGCGCTGCGGATCATCATATCCAGCAGCGACGTCTCCGCGCCATTCTTGCCGGAATGGTACGCCTGATACAGCATGCCGTAAGCTTGCATCGACTCGATCGACAGGCGATCCAGGCAGATGTCGCTCCCGGTGCAAATGACCGCGATCAGGTCCAGGTTAGAGGCAAGGATCTGCGCCTGCACCTCGCTCACCGGGCCTTGATCCTCCGGCGCGGGACCGTCATACCACATGGGCAGCGGCAGCGGCAACAGGCAGAACGTGAACGACTGCTCCATCGGCAGCAGCGCTTGAGTCTGCGCCAGCGCGTCCTCGATGGTGCTCACCGCCACATCGTTCGGGAAGGAATCGAGCAGATCCAACCAGCGCTGCAGGTCCATCGAAACGAGGCCGATCCCGCCCGATCCCAGAAGCTGCTCGGGATTCCAGTCCGGCCAGAAGGAGCCGTCGAAGCATTGCGAGACGGGCGTCATCACCTGCTCGCGGAACAGGTCAAGGCGGTCCAACGGGCTGGCGTCCATCGCCACGCCCATAAAATCACGCAGCGCGGGGTCCAGCGAGATCACGGTCGCGGTGTCCTGCGTCTCTCCGGCAGCTTCTTCCGTCGCGGGAACCGGCGTGCGGGTCGGAATGGCGACCAGCTTCGGTGATTCCTCGGTTCCACTGCACCCCGCTGCGCCCAGCGCCAGCACCAGCCCTGCGATCACCGCGCCGCCTGCCCGTCGAGTCCATGCCCTCATACGTCTGTTCCCTTCTGATGAAATACCCAGGCTAAAAAGCGGTCCACGTCATACTGGATCATCGGCCCGGTCAGGCCCACCAGCAGACTATCCACGCCGTGCCGCCCCCACGGAATACGCAGCAGTACTGTTTTTACCCCCGCCGCCCGCAAATGGTTCGCCAGAAGCTCGGAATGCGCGGGCGGCACGAGCCGGTCGCGCTGCCCGTGGATCAGCAGCGTCGGCGGCAGGCCGGGCCGCACGTGGCTGACCGGCGACGCGCTCGCATACAGATCGGGGATCACGTCCGGCAGGCCGCCCAGCAGCGCCGCAATCGCGCCGCCCGATTCAGCAGGCCACAGCCGCAGGTCGCTGGGCGCGTAGCTGGCGACCACCGCCTGCACCTCGTCTCCCGGTGCGCCCTCGCCGCTGAAGCAG
>NZ_DAISHJ010000107.1:0-18380 GCF_036822615.1 Aggregatilinea sp.
ATTTCGGGCAGGGTCTGTGGGGGCGGGGTCGCGCCGCTGCTCACCGGCGGCTCCGCGATGCGCGGCCCGGTTTTCGCCAGCGGCTGCGTGCCTTGCGGCACAGGGATATTCCCCTGGCCCAGGCTGCTCATCTGCGGGTAATAGGGCTGCTCGCGCTGCCGGGCCATCAGCGTGCGGATCTGCTGGCGCGTGAGCGGCCCGCGCAGGTAGCTCATCGCCCAGCGCGTGTGCATGGCGATCGGGCCGCCGTTGTCGTGCACGTTGTTCATCACAAACACGCGCGGATCAATGCTGCTCAGCAGCCGGTCGATGTCGTCCACGTCCAGCGTGCTGTTCGCGCCCACGGCGCTTTCCAGGCCGCTCAGCACGCGGTTTTTGTCGTTTTCGGTTTGCAGCTTGCCGATGAACCACGTGCCCGCGTTCGACAGGCCCTTGTAGTCGATGTCGCCGGGGTTCTGCGTCGCCAGCACGAGCCCCAATCCGAACGCGCGGGCCTGTTTGAGCAGGCGCAGCAGCGGCGTTTTGCTGGGCGGGTTATACGGGTGCGGCGGGAAGAAGCCGAACACCTCGTCGAAGTACAGCAGCGCGCGCAGGCTGGTCGTGCCGCTGAGCGTGCGCATCCACGCCAGTACGTTTTCGAGCAGAAGCGTCACGATGAACATGCGCTCCGCGTCGTTGAGGTGCGCCACATAGAAGATGCTAACGCGCGGCTTGCCTTCAGGCGTGTAGAGCAGGCTCTGGATATCGAGCGGCTCGCCTTGCAGCCAGCTCTGGAAGCTGGGCGCGGCCATGATGTTGTTCAGCTCCATCGCCAGCGCGAAGCGGTCTTTTTCGGGGAAAAACGTCTCCACGTCGAACACGCCGAGCTTGGTGAACGGCGGCCTCTGCACCTGGACGATCACGTCTTCCAGCGTGAGATCCTGCCCGCGCCGCCACGCATATTCAAAAATGTTAGCGATCAGGATGTGCTCGCGGTCCTTGAGCGGATCGGCGCTCTTGCCGATCAACGCCAGCAGCGCCGTCACGATGCCGCTCAACCGCTCGCGGTGCAGTTCCTGGTCGTTGTCGAAGCCGTCGCGCGGGGCGTGCATCGCGTCCAGAATGCTGACCGGCATACCCGCGTCCGAGCCGGGTGTGTAGATCGTGAAGCGGGCGTTGTTTTTGTAGGTCGAAACGCGCTGCGGCCCGATGCCCCAACTGGCGAGGCCGTCGCGCCACTGCTGCGCGACCTCGACCGCATACTCCTCCGGCTCCATCCCGGCGCGGCGCGCGTCGTCGGGATTCACCCACGGCGCGAACTCCTCCGGCTTCAGGTCCGGGAAGGCCAGCATCAGGTTCGTGATGTCGCCTTTGGGATCGATGATGATCGACGGGATGTTGTCCATCACCGCCTCTTCGAGCAGCGTCACACACAGGCCGGTCTTGCCGCTGCCGGTCATGCCGACGACGACCGCATGCGTGGTCAGGTCGCGCGAGTCGTAGTACACGACCTCGTCCACCAACCGGCGGGTCGTGGGGTCGAAGCGGCGGCCCATGTAAAAGGTGGTTGGCGCTTCAATAAAGGACATTGTGTTCCCTGTCTCGCCGCTCGCGCGGCTGGTCGTAAAATGCGTCTGAATACGGTCAATAGTAGCACGTATTTTCTAATTTGAGAAAAGCGCATGAGGAAAACCGGCGGCATACGCAAACCGGGCGGATCTGCTTCCAGCGCAGCCCGCCCGGTCCGGTTTTTCTAGGATATGTGACGGTTACATCTCGCCCAGTGGGATGAGCATCACCGCGCCCGTGCCGGGGTCAACAAACGCCGCGTTGACGCTCACGACCAGGTCGCCGTCGGGCGTTTCTTCCAGCCCATACGGGAAGTTCAGGCCTTCCTGTACCGGGGTCGCGCCATCAGCCGTCACCGCAACCACGCTGCCCGATTCCGGCGCGGGGCCCTGCTCGCCAAACTGGAGCATCTGCACCGCGTAGAGCGCGCCGTCGTCCGTCACCACGATGTCGGTCACGGCGGTCAGGTTGCCAAACATCTCGATCACTTCGCCGTTCGCATCCAGGTGATCGATGCGCGCCGCGCCGGGGGCAATGCCTTGGCCCAGGAAACCCACATACAGCGTGCCGTCCGGCGCAAAGTCCACCGAGGTCGGCACGGGATCGTCGCCCCACGACTTGAAGACCTGCAAGCCATCGGCTTCGGTCCAGGTGTAGAGCGTGTTCGCGCCCGTATCCACGATGTACAGCGTGCCGTCATCAGCCAGCGCCACATCGGTCGGGTTGCTGTAGATCTCGTCCGTGCCGTCAGGGTTATTGTCCTGCTCGTAGGCGTACAGGTCGATGAAGTTCGTCATACGCCCGGTCGCGCGGTCCAGTTCGATCACGCTGTCGGCAAAGGGCAGCATCGGCACGCCTTCGTTCAACACCAGCCACATCGACTCGCTGGTGATCACCATATGCACGACACCCAGGCCCTCCGGCCCGGTGCTCAGGCTCGGCAGGGCGGCTACGGCCACCGACTGCGTGCCGTCCGGCGCGATCATCGTCACCTGCGACGTGCCGCCGACCGTGCCGCTGCCCAGTTCGTCGTTGCCCGCGACGCTCACCGATCCGCCAACACCGGCTTCCGCCACATACAGGTTGCCGTCGGCATCGTACGCCATGCCGCGCGGGCTGTTCAAGCCGTCCACAATCACGTTATCTTGTGCCGCAGTCGGGGCATATAACAGGGCGAAGCTGGCAAGAACCAACAAAAAAGCGAAGAACTTCCGTGTCATGTAGATCCTCCATAGCTGTGATTGGATTCGAGAAAGCCGTAGATGGAGATGATGCAGTTGTGAAATTTATTGTGAGGGGAGCACAGCAGAAACGCATCCGGGAAAAGTCGGAGCACGATATCCGCCTTTTGGCGGAGCTAATCGACTTATATCAGTTCTTTATATCTAATAACTTCAATATCCAGTAAAACAATGCTATAGTTAAACTGCTTCATACAAAAGAATGCCCGCGCAGTTAATCGCCGCAGGCACAGAGTAAGGGATGTGGATCCGTGGCAATCGCACCGCAGTTGTTTTCTCCGCATACTTCCTCCAGCGAAGCGTCAAAGATTGGTATGCCGATCCGTATCCTGGTGGCGGACGATCATTCGGTTGTTCGTCAGGGACTGCGCATGTTCTTGAATCCCGACCCTGATCTCGAAATCATTGGTGAAGCTTCTGACGGCAGCATGGCCGTCCAAATGGCGCGCCAGCTCCAACCCGACGTGGTATTGATGGACCTCATGATGCCCGAAATGGACGGGATCACGGCCACGGGGATCATCCGGCACGAACTGCCAGATACGGAAGTCATCGCGCTCACCAGTATGCTCGAAGACAGCACCGTGATCGGGGCGATCCGTGCGGGAGCGGTCGGGTATCTGCTCAAGGAAACCGAAGCGGGCGAGATGGCGCGCGCGATCAAAGCCGCCGCCTCCGGCCAGGTTCAGCTCTCGCCCCAGGCTGCCGCGCGGCTCATGCGCGAAGTGCGCACGCCCGACAATCCCGAAACGCTGACCGAGCGCGAAACGGAAGTGCTGCGCCTGCTGGCGATGGGATACGCCAACAAAGAGATCGCGGCCAGCCTCATCATCGGCGAGAAGACGGTCAAGACGCACGTCAGCAACATTCTGAGCAAGCTCGGCGTCGCCAGCCGGACGCAGGCCGCGCTGTACGCAGTGCGGATCGGGCTGGTCGAGAGTCTGTAGCCGCCGTCTCGTTTGGCGGTCTCTCGCTCTGCCTCTTGCGGCGCAGAAATCGAGCCTCATTCAGCGTATCTTCAGCATGGCGGGTCGTGTGACTCGCCATGTTTTTTTGCCTCGTTTTATCTTGTCAACGAGGCTTGTGTTTTGACGTGACACGGGCGGTCTATAAGCAGCGCCATGACCGTATCTAGACCGTGATAGTGCTCCCGGCCCATGCAAAATTGACCCAACCGTCTCTTATCCGTGATCGGGACTCACGTTATGCTTGATGGCGTGATGTGAAGGAATGAAAGTCGACTCGAACGAGTAACCAAAAACGAGCTAAAACGAGACGGAAAGGACGAGTTATGGCCTCCCCGAAGTCACTTCACGAGATGTTTGTCGAAGAACTGCAAGACCTCTATGACGCGGAACACCAGATTGCCGAGGCGCTGCCCGACATGCAGAAAGCCGCGACCAACCGCGAGCTGACCAGCGCCTTCAAAGAGCATCTGTCGCAGACCGAACAGCACATCAGCCGCCTGGAGCAGGTATTCGAGAACCTGGGCGAAACGCCGAAGCGCAAAGCCTGCAAAGGGATGAAGGGCCTGCTGACCGAAGGCAAGGAAATCATCAAGGAAGTCAATGATAAGCAAACACTCGACGCCGCCCTCATCGCCGGCGCACAGAAGGTTGAGCACTACGAAATTTCAGCATATGGCACGCTTCGGACGTGGGCGCAAACGATGGGTCACGACAAGGAAGCGCAAATCCTTGAGCAGACGCTCAACGAGGAAAGCCAGACCGACAAGCGCCTGACGCAAATTGCCGAAAGCCGGGTCAACGCCAAGGCGCAGTAAGGCCGGGCGCAGCAGACCAAACCCAATAACCAACTTAGCAGGGATCGTCGCAGAGGTGGTCCCTGTTTCGATCACTCCGCCTCTGATGGGTCCGCCAGCGTTTCGAGCATGGCTTTTGCGCGGCGCACGATCTTTTTCGCGCCGTCGTACGCCAGCAGATCGATCGCCTCGTCGATGGGCGTCCAGTGCACCGCCTCCATTTCGTGATCGTGGACGTGCTCGTCGCCGGACTCGTACGCCATCAGGAAATACGTGACGGATTTGAACACCCGCACGCCCTTCGCCACGTAGATGTACCGTTCCGGCTCTTCCAGCGCCGCGACGATGCGCGCCTTCGCGCCGGCTTCTTCCTCCGTCTCGCGCAGCGCCGCCGCAGGCAGATCCTCGCCCTTGTTGACCAGCCCCTTGGGCAGCACCCAGCGGTGGTAACTGGCAGCCTTACAGATCAACACCTCGATCTCGCCCGTCGGCGTCCTGCGATAGACCACGCCGCCCGCCGAGACTTCATCACGCGATTTCATGCGCTCTCCTTCCGTACCTGCCCGTTACCCTGCACGAGTTATAACAGATCGGGCGTCCCTTGAGCAGCCCGCAGCGCGTAAACTGGCGGCGGCGCTAGACTGCCGTCGTATAACGGCGTATAACAGGGTGATTACCCATTGGTCCAGGCGGCGACCGTGTCGCCCTCAACACGCGAAGAGAGGTTTACGCCCGTGGAAGACAAACTTCAAGACCTCAAGGCCCGGCTGATCGAAGCCAGCGATCTCAGTACTGCCGGAGCCGTCCTTTACTGGGACCAGTCCACCTACATGCCCTCCGGCGGCGCGGCGGCCCGCGCCCGGCAGATGGCGACGCTCAGCAAGCTCGCGCACGACAAGCTGACCGATCCGGCCATTGGCCGCCTGCTCGACGAGCTGGAACCGTGGGCCGAAAGCCTGCCCTACGACTCGGACGAGGCCGCGCTGATCCGCCAGACGCGCCGCGTCTACGAGCGCGAGATCAAAGTCCCGTCCGGCTTCGCCGCGACGATCGCCAATCACACGGCGGAAACGTTCCAGATCTGGGCCGAGGCGCGCCCCGTGAACGACTTCAAGCGCGTGCAGCCTGCCCTGGAAAAGACGCTCGACCTCAGCCGCGAGCTGGCGAACTTTTTCCCCGGCTACGATCACATCCTCGACCCGCTGATCGACTTCAGCGACTACGGCATGAAGGCCGAGTCGGTCGGCGCGATCTTCGCGGATCTGCGCGAGCAGCTTGTGCCGATCGTGCAGGCGATCGTCAGCCAGCCGCCCGCCGATGATTCGTGCCTGCACGAGTACTATCCCGAAGAGAAGCAGCTCGCGTTCGGCGCGGAGATCATCCGTCGCTTCGGCTACGACTTCAACCGGGGCCGTCAGGACAAGACGCACCACCCCTACGAGATCACATTTTCGCGCGGCGATGTGCGCATCACGACGCGCGTCAAGGAGCATCGCCTGGACGAAGCGCTGTTCAGCACGCTGCACGAATCCGGTCACGCGATGTACGAGCAGGGCATCAACGCCGCCTACGACGCGACGCCGCTGGCCGAGGGGGCGTCGTCCGGCGTGCACGAGAGCCAGTCGCGCCTGTGGGAAAACATCGTCGGGCGCAGCCGCGGCTTCTGGGATTATTACTACCCGCAGCTTCAGATGATGTTCCCGGCCCAACTGCGCGACGTCTCGCTGGACACGTTCTACCGCGCGATCAACAAAGTCGCTCGCTCGCTGATCCGCACCGACGCCGACGAGGTGACGTACAACCTGCACGTCATGCTGCGCTTCGACTTCGAGAAGGCGCTGCTCGAAGATCGGCTGGCGATCCGCGACCTGCCGGACGCGTGGAACGCGCGCTTCGAGGAAGATTTCGGCATCACCCCGCCCAACGACAGCGACGGCGTGCTGCAAGACGTGCACTGGTACGGCGGGCTGATCGGCGGCGCGTTCCAGGGCTACACGCTGGGCAACATCCTCAGCGCGCAGTTCTACGACGCCGCGCTGCGTGCCCACCCGGAGATCCCCGACGAGATCGGGCGCGGGCAGTTCGCCACGCTGCACGACTGGCTCCAGTCGAACATCTACACGCACGGATCCAAGTTCACCGCCGCCGAGCTGACCGAGCGGGTCACCGGCCAACCGCTGACCATCGAGCCGTACATCCGCTACCTGCGGGCCAAGTACGGCGAGTTGTACGACCTGTAAACTCACAATTCTCCCGGTGCGTTTCCTCGTAGGGGCAATTCATGAATTGCCCCTACACCAGATGTTCACATCCCCGCAGGGGTGTATTGCGATACGCCCCCGCACATTTCCTGCGCTGCGCCCGCCCGGTTGGTTGCCCCGCGCGCGCACTTCCGGTTTACAATGAAGACGGTAAAGGGACCGTATTCCACGCGAAGGAGCCATCGATGAGCGTGCAGATGAGCATCGTGCCAATCGAAAAGCCAGAAGCGATCAATTTCATCCTGGGCCAAAGCCACTTCATCAAGACGGTGGAAGACATTCACGAGGCGCTGGTAACCGCCGTGCCGAACATCAAGTTTGGGCTGGCGTTCTGCGAGGCGTCCGGCGAGCGGCTGGTCCGCTGGACCGGGACCGATCAGGAAATGATCGATCTCGCCATCCAGAACGCGCGGGCCATCGGCGCGGGGCACTCGTTCATCCTGTTTTTGGGCGAAGGCTACTTCCCGATCAACGTGCTGCACGTGGTCCAGCGCGTGCCGGAAGTGGTGCACACCTTCTGCGCGACGGCCAACCCCACGCAGGTCATCGTCGCGGAGACGGACATGGGGCGCGGCATCATGGGCGTGATCGACGGCGAAACGCCGCGCGGCGTCGAGGACGACGCGGGCATCTCGTGGCGTAAGGGCCTGCTGCGCCGCTTTGGGTATAAGCTGTAACGCACACAGGACGGTATTCGATGCTCTTCGGCGTAGATGTTCCTCACTTTGGCGCGCACGCAGACGCGCGCGCGCTGGCGGATCTGGCGGCGGAGGCCGAGGCCGCCGGATGGGACGGCTTTTTCATCTGGGACCATCTGGCGATGTGGTGGCCCGTCGAGGTAGCCGATCCGTGGATCGCGCTGACGGCGGTCGTGCTGCGCACAGAACGGCTGCGCTTCGGCCCGCTGATCACGCCGATGGCGCGCCGCCGCCCGCAGATGGTCGCGCGGGAGGCCACGACGCTCGACCGGCTCTCCGGCGGGCGGCTGATCCTGGGCGTCGGGCTGGGCACGCACCCGGAGGAGTTCGAGCGCTTCGGGGAAGCGCCCGGCCTCAAGCAGCGCGGCGAGCGGTTGGACGAAGCGCTCACCGTGCTGGACGGGCTGTGGCGCGGCGAGCCGTTCACCTATCACGGTGCGTACTATCAGGTCGAGAACGCGGAATTCCGCCCGACGCCCGCGCAGCAGCCGCGCATCCCGATCTGGGTGGCGGGCAACTGGCCCAACAAGCCGCCGTTCCGCCGCGCCGCGCGCTGGGATGGCGTCGTGCCGCTGGGGCGCGGCGCGGGCTGGAGCGATCAACTGCCGCCGGACGAGATCGCGGAACTCGCCGCATTCATCCGCGAGCAGCGCGGCGACGCGCCGTTCGACATCGTGCATTCCGGCATCAGCACCGGGATCAACGCCGCGCGTGAGGCGGAAATGGTCGCCGCCTATGCCGCCGCTGGCGTGACGTGGTGGATCGAAAACCTCAACCCCTGGCGCTACGGCTGGTCCGAGGGCGACCCGAACTGGCCCGCCGAGGCGATCCTGGCGCGCATTCGCCAGGGACCGCCGGGCCGGGGATAAACCACAGACCGGCAAGTGTGTGCAAGCGTCGATAAGGAGGCGCAGCATGACCGAGCAGAAGCATTTCACCGCCGAGCAAGCCCGCCAGATCGGGGAGCAGTTGGGCATCGACTGGACGCGCTTTGATGTCGAGCAGTACCGCATGGGCCTGGACGTCGAGCTGGAACACGGCCTGCACGATCCGTCCACGGACGTCACCGGCAACGATCCGATCCTGACCGGCAAGATCGCGCTGGCCCACCTGAACGAATTTCCCGATTACTACACGCGCCTGGAGAAGATGGAAGAAGAAGCCGAAGAGTACTGGGCCGGGCGCGAGCATTGAGCCATCTTAACCGAGAGGATGCAGCCGAAGATGCCTTATCGCACGAAAGAATTTGACGAGTACATCGAGCAACACCGCGATCGCTTCCTGGCCGAGTTCGGGGAGTTCATCGCTGTGCCGAGCGTCGCCGCAGACGCGCGCGGCGTGGACGACATGGCCGAGCTGGTCGCGGCGCGGCTCCGCAAGCTGGGCGCGGACGTGACGATCTTCCCCACGCCCGGATCGCCGGTCGTGTATGCCGACCTGGGCCCGAAGGATGCCGCGCGCACGCTGATGATCTACAACCACTACGACGTCCAGCCGGAAGATCCGGTCGCGCTGTGGGAGACGCCGCCGTTCGAAATGGCGACCCACGACGGGCGGCTGTGGGGGCGCGGCACGTCCGACGACAAGGGCGAGCTGCTTTCGCGCATCCAGGCCGTCGAAGCGTGGCAGGCGACCCAGGGCCAGCTCCCGGTGCGGCTGAAGTGGGTGGTCGAGGGCGAGGAGGAGATCGGCAGCGTGCACCTGGAAGAATGGGTCCGCGCCCACCAGGATCTGCTGGCCGCCGACGGCCTGCTGTGGGAAGGCGGCGGCTACGACGAAGCGGGCCGCATGCAGTTCGGGCTGGGCTGCAAAGGCATCATGTACTTCGAGCTGCGCTGCAAGGGGCCGCGCATCGACCTGCACTCGTCCAATTCCCCGATGGTGCCCAATCCGGCGTGGCGGCTGGTGTGGGCGCTGAGCACGCTCAAGGACCAGGACGATAACATCACGCTCGACGACTACCTGGACCACGTCCGCCCGCTGACCGACGAGCAGTGGGCCGCCATCGACGCCGTGCCGATGGAGTTCGAGAAGATGCGCGAAAACTGGGGACTCGACCGGTGGTTGAACGGCCTGTCCGACGAGGAAGCGCGCCGCCACTACTTCGCGGACCCGACCATCACCATCTGCGGCTTCGAGTCCGGTTATACCGGCTCCGGCTCCAAGACGGTGCTGCCCGCCGAAGCGATGGTCAAGCTCGACTTCCGCCTCGTGCCGGACCTCACGCCGCAGTTGGCCTACGACCTGCTGCGCGCCCACCTCGACCGGCGCGGCTTCAACGACATCGAGATCATCAAGCTCGGCGGCGAAGGTCCGGCCAGCTCCCCGCCCGGCAGCCTGATCGAGCGCGCGGCGGTCGCGGCCAGCATCGAGACGTGGGAAAAAGACCCGATCATGCTGCCGTGGTTCGCGGGCAGCGGCCCGATGTATTCCATGAGCACGGTGGCGGGCATCCCGGTCTGCTTCGCCGGGGCGACGTGGCATCCCGACATGCGCGCGCATTCGCCCAACGAGAACATTTTCATCGACGACTACTTCGACTCGATGCGCTTCACCGCCTCGCTGATCGCGCACTTCGCGGAAGCAACGGCTTAAAGCGCGCGAGTTTGGTACACTCTGAGCACAGCGTTAACCCAAACCAGAAAGGAATTTGAACCACATGGCAAAAGAATATAAGTCACCGCCTCAAATGGTGATCGATCCGAACAAGACCTACACCGCCACCTTCAAGACCGGCGTGGGCGATATCGTGGTGGATCTGTTCGCCAAAGAAGCGCCGATCACGGTCAACAACTTCGTATTTCTGGCGCGCGATGGCTTTTACGACAACACAACCTTCCACCGCGTCATCCCTAACTTCATGGCCCAGGGCGGCGACCCGACCGGGACCGGTCGCGGCGGCCCCGGCTACCGCTTCAACGATGAGCCGGGCGCGCTGGCGCTCAAGCATGACACCGCCGGGATTCTGAGCATGGCGAACGCCGGGGCGAACACCAACGGCAGCCAGTTCTTCATCACCCACGGCCCGACGCCGCACCTCAACGGCAAGCACGGCGTCTTCGGCCAGGTGCACGGCAAGGACAGCATCGACGTGCTGATGAAGATTGCGGAGCGCGATCCCATGCGCGCCCGCGAACCCGGCACGGCCCTGCACACCATCGAGATCACCGAGTCGTAGCACCGCCGATCACCCGTACATTTTGTAGGGGCGTATCGTTATACGCCCCTACCGCCCGCTCCCCCTTCAATTCCCGCCAACAAGATCATTGCCGAGCCGTCACGGACCCGTTATTATCTGCCGTATGAGCGACGACGATAAGGCACTCATCCGGCGCGGTCCCGACCAGCGCCCCTGGTACATCGTGGCCCACGCGACCAGCATGGTCCAGGCGGAGATCCCCGCCGGGCTGCTGCGCAGCGCGGGAATTCCGGTATTTCTGTTCCGCGAAGCCGCCAGCACGGCGATCCCGGTATCCTTTGGGCTGCTGGGCAACATCGACATTGCCGTGCCGGAGGACTACTACGCCGACGCGATGGCACTGCTCGAAGAAGGCGATGTCGAACCAGATGATGAGCTTCTGCCCGGCGACGACGTAGAGTAATCGTGGTTGTGGGCCGCAGCCCGATCTCGCCTCCCCGGCACATTCAACGAGAACGCCCTATGTCCAATTCTGCCGCCCATCGCGCATCTGACGCGTTGGAGACTTCCCCTGGTTCGGGACGCATCCGCGCGGCGCGCTGGCATCTGCTGCTCGCGCCCGCGTTCGGACTGCTGCTGTTCGTCGCGTGGCTGCTGCTGGCACGCTCCGGCCTGTATGCGGACTTTATCGTGCCTTCCCCGGCGGCGGTGGCGGATCGCTGGTGGCAGATCGCGTCGGACGGATCGCTGCTGCGCCACACGGCGGTCACGCTGCGCGAGGTGCTCACCGGCCTCATCCTCGGCATCTTCGCTGCCTTCACCCTGGGCTATCTCATCGCCAAAAGCCGCATCATTGCCTACACGCTGACGCCGTACCTCGTCGCGCTGCAAGCGATCCCCATCGTCGCCATCGCCCCGCTGCTGATCATCTGGTTCGGCGCGGGCATGACCAGCAAAGTGATCGTCTGCGCCCTGCTGGTCTTCTTCCCAACGCTGATCAATACCATGCTCGGCATTCGTAACATTCCCGGCGAGCTGCGCGACCTGATGGATTCTCTGGAAGCGACCCCCATGCAAACGTTCTGGCACCTGGAGCTGCCCGCCGCACTGCCGATCATGATCGGCGGGCTGAAGGTCAGCGCCACGCTGTCGGTCATCGGCGCGGTGGTGGGGGAATTCGTCAGCGCCAACGCCGGGCTGGGCTACCTGATCAACTTCGGGCGCGGCGTCTACGACACGCCGCTGGTGATCGCCGCCGTGTTCACGCTGACCGCCCTCGCGCTCACGCTCTACGGGCTGGCGGCATGGCTGGAAGCGCTGCTGCTCGGCTGGCAGAAGGTCACCCGGTAGACGGGGAAAGCGCACTCATCAGTCATTAGTTTTTAGTGATTGGTCAGGAACAAAATCAAAAACAGGCAAAGGTAAAACCAGGCAGCTTTCTCCCCTCTCCAACTTGATTGGAGAGAGGCTGGGGATGAGGGCTGCGACATTACTTGCTTTTACTAACAGCTGAAAACTAACAACTGTATTTGTTCGTCGCTGGCTGATCCTGAATGCTGCTCACCGGAGGAACTCTTATGCAAATGCGTCATTCTCGCGTCCGCAATCGCGTCACGGTGCTGGCCCTCATCGCGCTGATCGTCATCGGACTGCTGATCGGGACATACGTCTTGACTCAGGAAGACGAAACACCCGCCGAACAAACACACGTCACCCTGTTTTTGAGCTACGTGCCCAGCGTGCAGTTTGCGCCCATCTACATCGCCAAAGAACGCGGCTACTTCGCAGATGAGGGGATCGACCTCGAAATCGAAAACAGCTTTAACGAGGCGGATGGCGTTCAGCGCCTGGGCAGCAACGATTTGCAGTTCGGGATCTTCAGCGGCGAGCAGGTGGTATTGGGCCGTGCGCAGAACCTGCCGCTCGTGTACATCATGGAGTGGTATCACCGCTTCCCGGTCGGCATCGTCTCGCCGGTCGAGCAAGGCATCACCGAGCCTGCCGATCTCGCCGGGCACATCGTGGGCGTGCCGGGTCCCTTCGGCGCGAACTACCTCGGTTTGCGCGCGCTGCTGGCCGACGCCGATCTGACCGAGGCCGACCTGGGCGAGCTGCGCTCGATTGGCTTCGCCGCGCCCGAAGCAATCTGCGAGGGGCAGGTCGAAGCGGCAGCCGTTTATATCGCCAACGAGCCGCTGACCATCGAGCAGCAGTGCACCGAGGTCAACGTGATCGAGGTGTCCGACTATACCAACCTCGTCGCCAACGGCCTCGTCACCAACGAGACGACGATCAGCGACAATCCCGACCTTGTGCGCGGCATGGTGCGCGCCATTCTGCACGGCGTGGCCGACACCCTGGCCGATCCTGACGCGGTGTTCGAGGTCAGCGTGGAAAAATACGTCACGGATCTGCCCGAAGACCAGTACGACACGCAGCGCCAGGTGCTGCAAAACTCGCTCGCGCTGTGGCAGTCCGACCAGCCGGGCGCGACCGATCCCGAGGCGTGGAACCACATGCAGACCATTCTGCTCGATACGGGCCTGCTGTCCGCGCCGCTGGACGACCTGAGCGCCGGATACAATATGAGCTTCCTGCCGGACTAGGACGCGACCGATGCCAAACGATACGATTCTCGCCGCCGAACACATCCACCACATCTATGCCAGCCCGACCGGCGGCGTGCCCGCCCTGGACGACGTGACGCTGGAACTGGCGCGTGAATCGTTCGTGTGCCTCGTGGGGCCGAGCGGCTGCGGCAAAAGCACGATGCTGCGCATCTTTGCCGGGCTGCTCGCCCCCACTGGCGGACGTATCCTGCTCGACGGCCAGCCGGTCACGCACGCGGTGCGGCGCATCGGGGTCATGTTCCAGAAGGCGAACCTGATGCCCTGGCGCACCGTGTACGGTAATCTCGTGCTGCCGCTGGAATTGGCGGGCCTACCCGTCGCGGAACAGGACGAGCGCGCGGCGAGCATGCTCGACCTGATCGGCCTGACCAGCTTCGCGGACGCCTATCCCGCCGAACTGTCGGGCGGCATGGCGCAGCGCGTGGCGATTGGCCGCGCCCTGATCCATTACCCCGAAGTGCTGCTGCTGGACGAGCCGTTCGGCGCGCTGGACGCATTGACGCGCGAGCAGATGAGCGAGGAGCTGCTGCGCATCTGGGCGCGCCACCGCAAAACCGTGCTGATGGTCACGCACAGCATCCCCGAAGCGGTGCTGCTGGCCGACCGGGTCCTGGTGATGAGTCCGCGCCCGGGGCGCATCATCGCAGACGAGACGATCCCGCTGCCGCGCCCGCGTTCGCTGGACCTGATGCACCAGCCGGAATTCGTCGCGCTGACCGAGCGCCTGCGCCACCACATCCGCCGGACGTAGCCCGCGCCGCTTATTCGTTCAGGCGGCGTGTCACATGGCCGATGATCTCGTCGGAGCATTCTTCGATCGGCTTGTCGGTGACGTTCACGATGGAAAACTGGTGCTGGCGGCACAGCCGCGCGGCGAAATCGAGTTCATCTTGCAGCACATCGGGATCAATGTAGCTGCTGCCTCGACTTAGGCCCAGGTTGGACTGGCGGTGCTGCCGCCACATCAGCAGCACGGTGGGATCGGCAGTCAGCCCCACGACCCGCCGCGGATCGATCTCGAACAATTCCTGGGGCGGCGTCACGTTGATGATCAGCGGGATGTTGGAGACCTTCCAGCCGCGCGTCGAAAGATACATGCTCAGTGGCGTCTTGCCCACCCGCGACACCCCCAGCAGCACAATTTCCGCCTCACCCAGCTCTCTGGTATTCAGCCCGTCGTCGTGTTTGATCGCAAAATTGATCGCCTCGATGCGCCGGAACTGTTCCTCGCGCATCTGCCGGTACAGGCCGGGCTGCCCCAAAGGCGACTGGCCGAGCACGCGCGACAGCGTCGTCAGAACCTGGCCGATCGCGTCGATGGCGACGACGTTGCGATCGCGCGCCATCTCGATCAGCGCGATCCGCAGGTGAAGGTCCACCAGCGTGTGCACGATGAATCCGCCCGTGCTCATCGCCTCTTTCACCACGGCGTCGAGTTGTTCCATCGTTTTGACGTGCGGCACGATGCGGATCGGCACGTCTGCGTGGTTGAACTGCGCCAGCGCGGTCCGTACCAACTGCTCGCCGCTGGCCCCAACGCCGCCTGACACGATAAAGACCGGGGGAATGTCCATCGTTCGCCCTATGCCTGTACGTCCGTCCGATGTGGAGATTATAGGCAAACGTGCACTGCGCGGGCGGGTGAAGACCGTCAGTCCAGAATGGGATTCAGCGGCACGGAGGTGAGAATCGAAGGATCCAAACGGGCGCATTGAAAACAGTTTTCGTAGGGGCGGGGCTTGCTGGTAGCTGCGTAGAATAGCGTGGAGCTTTGATTTTGAGCCTTTTTGACCAGATCGCACATGTTTCTAGAAGTGCAAAAGGGCCATTAAGGGTCAACTCTTGTCAATTTGGACGTCAAAAACGACCACCACGGTATTCTACTGACCTACCGGCTTGCTCCGCCCGTTTTTGCCGTTGCGCCTGTGGCTGGTAACTTCCGCACAGAATGAGCAAAAAACGCCTCACCCTTTGTCACCCTTGATGTGCCGCTCGATCTCGTCGTCAGGCGGCAGCGGGAAGATCATGCCAAACGTGCTGCCCTGACCGGGGCTGCTCTGCACGAAGACGCGCCCGCCATGCTGCTCGGCTACCGACTTCACGATCGACAGGCCTAGCCCGGTCCCCTTCACGTCGCGCGAGGTGGCGGCGGCGCGGTAAAACCGCTCGAACAGCCGCGTCTGCGCCTCGGGCGAAACGCCGGGGCCGTTGTCCTGCACTTCGAGGTACACGTCATCCTCACGCACGTAAGCGCGGATCGTGATGTCACCGCCGGACGGCGTGTACTTGTTGGCGTTCGTCATCAGGTTGACCAGAGCGCGGTGCAGCCAGTGCATATCGCCCAGGATATACGGCAAAAAGTCGGGCACGTCGACGTGCAGCACCTGCCCGCGATCGACGAAGCCCGTCCCCGTATCCACGATCCCGCGCTCGACCAGATCGCGCACGTCTACCGGCTCGGCCTTGATGTCCACGCCGCTCTCGATGCGTTCCAGGTTCAGCAGGTCGTCGATCAGATCCTGCATGCGGTTGATGCTCTGCTGCGCGAGGTCGATGATTTCCTCGTGCATCTCCGACAGGCCGCCCAGGTCGTTGTGCAGCATCCGCAACGCGTTGATCGTCGTCGCCAGTGGATTGCGCAGATCGTGCGCGGCGGCGCGGATGAAATTGATCCGCGACTGTTCCGCTTCGCGCAAAAACGTCATATCGCGCGCGACCATCACCCAGCCTTCGGCGTGCCGGTCGTTTTCAAGCCCCCGGCTCGCGTACACGGGCGAGACGATCGCCGCCAGAAAACGCCCGTCTTCCAGCGTCGTCTCGAACACCGTGTTCCCGCTGCCGTCCGGCGCGGTCGCGCGGCGCAGCCCTTCACGCACTTTGGGCGGCAGGGGCGCATTCCGCAGCGGCGTGCCGGTCAGCCGTTCCGCGCTGATGTTGAACAGCGACTCGGCGGTCGTGTTGACGAGGTTGATGTTGCCGTAACTGTCCGTGGCGATGATGGCATCCCCGGACGAGTGCAGCACCGCGCCCAGTCGGCTGGACTGTTCGCGCGCGTCTTCATAGAGCCGCGCGTTGTCCAGCGCGATGCCCACCTGATCGCCAATCGCACGCAGCATGTCGATCTCGCCCGCGTCGAAATCGTAGGGGCCGTAATTCATCACGCTGAGGATGCCCACGACCCGCCCGCGCGCGTGCATCGGGACGAGCGCCATCGCCTGCACTTCTTCCTGTGCGAACTCCTGCACGTGCAGCCGGGGGTCATTCGTGACGTCGCCGGTGATCATCACCTCGTCGTTGCGCACGACCATTCCCGACATACCTTTGCCCAGCGGGATGCGCATCGGCTGGCTGACGAAATCGAATTTCCAGCCTTGCTGCGCGCGCAGAACCAGCTCGTTCGCCTTCTCGTCTACGAGGCTGATTCCCGCCGCCTGCACCGGAATGACCTTGAGGACCGCGTTCAACGCGGTTTCGAGCGCGTTCTCCAGGTCGAGGGTTTGGCTGACGGCAGTCGCCACGGTATTGATCGCGGCCAGTTGTTCGATGCGGCGCTGAAGCTCGTGTGAAAGCTGCTCATTTTTGAGCAGAAGGCTCTCGTCGCCAGGGAAAGAAGCAGGATGTGCATTCATTCTGGTAGTATCATCCAGGTAAAGTGATTTGTGGCGTTATCCTACCACGAAAGCGTGAGGCTGTCGCCGCGCCATTATGACGGAAACCCGACGCGATCCGCGCGGCATCCCGCCTCCTTCTAAATAATACCTAACACCGAGGCGACGGTCAGCACCAGCAGCAGCGATGCCAGCAGCAGCACCCACGCTGTCAGCCGCCCGCTGTCTTGCAGCGGTGTGAGGCCGGTTTCGTTCGTTTCGACCTGCCCGAGCAGATCCACGCGAACGTCCAGGTTGCGCATCCCGCGCGTCAGGTGCGCGTCATAAGCGCTCTTGGAGAGCACCTGCCACCCGTCCGCCGTATAGGGTTCCAGCGCGCGCTCCATAATGACGCTGGCGTCCTCGGGGCTGATAGGATCGATCTCCGGCGCGGGCGCGGGCTCGCGGGCCGGTTGAGAGTTTTTGTCGGGCAGCATCATCTCCACTCCCGTCGCTTTTTGCGGTATAGTTTGGGGCTGGTCGGCCTCGGCTTACCTAAGTGTACCCGATTCTGAACTGGCCGTGCTATTCCGTGCTATTCGTCGCACTGTGTTGGGGAGTATCCTATGTCGTTGTCTAACAAACGCACGCGCCGCAATACGACGCTGTTGGGCGCGCTGCTCGGTGGAATCATCATTTTTACGTTCGTAGTCAGCTTGTTCGCCAACCCAGGCACCACGACTACCGTCGTTCCCACCTCAGCCTTGAGCACCCCCAGGCCCACGTCGATCATCGTGCCCACCCCGGACGCGAACCCGAACCTGGAAGGGCAGCTTCCGCACATCCACAGCAGCGGCCTGTTCCAGACCTTCCTGCCGCGCGGCAGTGAGTGGAGCATCGAGGACAATCCCTTCGATCAGGAAGGGGACCGCCTCGACACCGTGATCCAGAGCACGTCGCGGCTGGTGGTGCTTCACACCTACGTGCTGCCGGGCACGGAATACGAGTCGCTCCAGTCGTTGAGCGACAATTTCCTGAACGAAGCCTACTACGCGGCGGAATGGTCGAATTACGGCAGTTGGGAAGAAACGGGCCGCGAGGTGACGGACGCCTCCGTAACGGTCGATTTCGAGCTGGGCGCTGCGGGCGTGAGCTACATCGCGCGCGATATCTCGCGTCTGGAAGGCGACACGCTGTATGTGGCGCGCGTGGTCGTTCCCGCGAACAATCCGGCGCTGCTCGACCTGCTGACGGTGGACGTGCAGGCGACGTTCTTCAGCTACGAACAGCTTCAGGCCGTGCCGCGCGCGTGGCCTGCCTATATCGACCAGCAGTTGGGCTTCGTGCTGAAGTACCCGGCGGACTGGCAGATCGTGGCCGGGGCACCCGGTCGCCCCGCGACGCTGCGCAGCGGCTCCGGCCAGCCGGAAGCAACGATCCGCCTGGAAGCGCACGCCGGAGCGCCGCTGGCCTCGGCGGACGAGGCCGAAGCATGGGTCGCCACGCTGGACGAG
>NZ_DAISHJ010000108.1:0-17854 GCF_036822615.1 Aggregatilinea sp.
AGCAGCGTAGGAACCTCGACCGTTTCGACGCGGCGTGTCGCTTCGTCCGGCACGGGCGGCTCGGCAGCGGCCAGGGGCGCGGGTTCCGCCTCGGCAGACTGGATGCGATATTCCAATATCTGATCCGGTTCGAACTTATCGAGCTGCAAATACCAGCGCGCCGCCTCGACGAAAAATTCCTCCGGGGCCAAACCGACCAGCTCGCTGTACGCCACAGCGACGCCATAACGCGCCGCTTCACGCCGGATCATCTCGACCACGCGATATACCGGGGTCTTCTGGTAGTGGGTCAGGTTCATTGACACCTGCGCCTGCCCTTCCACCAGGAACCCCGCCGCCTTGACGAAGCGCAGCCCGCCGCCCGAATGGCGCACCGCGCGCGCGATGCTGGCCGCAATCTCGACCTTGCTGGTGTTGAGATAAACGTTGAATGCCACCAGGGGCGGACGCGCGCCGATCACCGACGCGCCCGCCGATCCGAGCGCTGCCGGGCCAAAGTCGGGCAACCGATCCGGATCGGTCCCGATCACGTCACGAAGCTGCTCGTACTGGAACTTGGCGCTGCGCAGATCGGCCAGATTCTCACGATCGGGGCGCGTAGCGGCGGCTTCGTACAGGTAGACCGGAATGCCCAACTGCTCCCCGACCGCCTGCCCTAACCGCTGCGCGATCGCAACGCATTCGGCCATCGTCACGTCACGGATGGGCACGAAGGGGATCACGTCCGACGCCCCCAGCCGGGGATGCTCACCGCTGTGCTGTGCCAGATCGATGTGCTCGGACGCAGTTTTGATTCCGGCGAACGCGGCCCGCTCGACCGCTTCCGGCGTACCCACGAAGGTCACCACCGTGCGGTTGTGATCGCGGTCGCTGCTGGTATCGAGCACATGGATCGGCGCGGCCTGCTGCATGGCCGTCACAATCGCTGTGATGACCTCCGCGCGCCGTCCCTCGCTGAAGTTCGGAATACATTCCACCAGTGGTCGTGACATGGTATGCGGCGTAATCACCCGCCGGGTGAACGCCTGCCCCCTTTCTCGTGCGCCTGAATGTCCCAAAAACGTCTAAATTGCTACCCCACGCCCCATCCTTTGTCAAATGCGGCTCGCGTGAACCGCGCTGCATCGCACCAAGCTAAATTATGACAGGCAGCGGGCGATTTGCCCCGTACGCCTACCCTACACGACGCTGCCGCTGCCGGACAGTCATCCCGCGTTTGGGCGCCGATCCGCCATCGCGTTTGCGCAGTTATGCCTGCCTGCTTATAATTTTAAATCTCTCCTTGCAGTGTTCGGTGGGGCCAGCTCAATAATGTCTGTCGTAGATGACGTAAAAGCCCGCCTCGACATTGTTGACGTGGTATCGGGATATACCAACCTGCACAAAGCGGGCCGGAACTATAAAGCGCTGTGCCCCTTCCACCAGGAACGTACCCCGTCTTTCATCGTCTTTCCAGATACCCAAACCTGGCGTTGTTTCGGCGCGTGTGGTGAAGGCGGCGACATCTTCAGCTTCGTCATGAAGGCTGAAGGCTGGGACTTCCCCGAAACGCTGCGCATCCTGGCCGAACGGGCCGGGGTCGAGCTTCAGCCGTTCACGCCCCAGCAAATCGAGCGTCAGGAAGCCAACGACCGGCTGCTGGGCCTGCTCAACGAAGCGGCCCATTTTTTCCATACGCAGCTTCTCGAATCGCGTGCGGCGCAGGGTGCGCGTGACTATGTCGCCCGGCGCGGCCTGAACGCGGAGACGGTCGAGGCGTTCAACATCGGCTACGCGCCCGACGACTGGCGGCAGGCCCTCCAGCACCTGCAAATGCTGGGCTACACGCAGGACGAAGTTGTCGAAGCGGGCGTTGCGATCCTGAATGAAGAAAAGGGCAGCATCTACGACCGCTTCCGCCACCGTTTGATGATCCCAATCCGGGACGAACGCGGGCGCACGGTCGGTTTTGGCGCGCGCGGCCTGGACAAAGACGCCGTTCCCAAGTACCTCAACTCGCCCCAGGGGCCGCTGTTCGACAAAAGCCGCCTGCTCTACGGGCTGGACATGGCTCGCCGCGCGATCCGCGAGACGGAAACGGTCGTCGTGGTCGAAGGCTACATGGACGCGATCCAGGCGCATCAGGCGGGCTTTCACAATGTCGTCGCGCAGATGGGCACCGCGCTGACCGAAGACCAACTCCGGCAGCTCGACAAGTACGCCACGCGCCTGATCCTGGCGCTGGACCCCGACGCAGCTGGGGCAAACGCCACGCTGCGCGGGCTGGATGTCGCGCGACAGACGCTCGAAGATGACGAAGCGGTGACGTTTGATCCGCGCGGGATCATGCGTTACACTGGCACGGTAAACATGGATTTACGCGTGGTCACGCTGCCAGACGGACTTGACCCCGACGACCTGATCCGCGAAAATCCGGGGGCGTGGGAGCAGCTGATTGAACGAGCGGTGCCGGTAGCAGTGTATGTTATCGAGCAAGGCACTGCCCACCTAAACAGCCAATCCTCGTACTATGAGCGGGAAGCCGCCGCGCGCAAATTGTTACCTCTCCTGACCGCGACAGAAAGCGACTTCCAGCGCAACGTCAATATCCAGGCGCTGGCACGGCGCGTCCGCATCGACGAGCGCACTTTGATCGAGTGGACTCAGCGCCGGCGGGTCTCGAAGACGCGCACGGCTCCTTCTATCCGCCAACAGCGTCGCCTTGCTGACCGGCCCCCGGACCGCACTCCGGCAGTGGGTGGTGCGCCCGGCCAGTCGGCTTTTTGGGAAGGCTTCTGCCTGTACCACTTGCTCCAACAGCCCGAGCAGCTTTTCGCCGCCAATCGAAAACTGCGCGAGCTTCAGGGTGGGGATGACGCGCTCGCCGAAGCGCTGAGACCTCTGGGACCAGAAGATTTCACCCAGCCCGAATACCAGATCATCTTCAAGTACCTGGACACATCGCTTTACCAGGACGAAGATGATCCGCTGGACTACCTGTACCGTCATCTGCCGCCCGAGCTTATTCCTGTCGTCAACGAGTTGGAGGCATCGCCCCTGGATCGCCTGGAACAAGGGTTATCAGGGTCGCTGCGAACAGAGCTACAATCTGTGCTGCGCGAACAGGCGCGCTTAAGCATGACGCCGGATCTCAATGCCGATCACCTGATCCAGGAAGCGCTGACACTGCGGCACAGCCGCATCGAGCGCGAATTGAACGAACTATACTTTTTGCAAGAGGACGCTTTAGCGCAGGGGGACAACTTGACAGAATGGGATTATCAAGCCACAGTTGAGGCGAATCGACGTGCCCGGGAGCGCATTGCAAAGGCTCTTCACCAGATGAAGCATTTTGCCCGCAACGTGTAGCCAGTGACTTTCTGGCGAGCGGCGCAGTGAAAGCGCCAGAATCCATGGCCCGAAACCTGAACAAAAAGCGCGACGAAGATACCACGGCTGCTGTCGAGCAGTTGGTTGCCAAAGGGCGTCGAACCAAGCAGATCGACGAGAGCGAAATCTTGGCCCTGTTCGAAGATCCGGACAGCGACCAGGCCCAGGCTGTATTTGAGCAGTTAGAAGAGCTGGGAGTTGAGATAATTAGCGACAACCACGATTCCGATTTCAACATCGACGCCGACGAGCTGGACGTAGACGACGCCGACATGGATGTGCATGATCTTGAAGGCCACGAAACCGAGCTGGACATCGCTCGCATCGAAGCTGCAACCCTGGCCGACGATCCTGTGCGCATGTATCTTAAGGAAATCGGTCAGGTTCAGTTGTTGGACTCCGACCGCGAAACCTGGCTGTCATCCCAAATTGCCGCCTGCAACCTGCTCACCGATACCACTCAAAAGCTGACTCACGAATGCGAGGCGACCGGTCGCCCGGCCCCCGATTCGTGTGATCTGTTGATTTCAATCTACAGCTACCTGCTGTCTCACTGGCAGCATGTCATTGACAGCACCGCCAAAAGCAAAGTTGAGGCCCCCTCGATCGAAAAGATCATCGTTGAGGCCCAGCATTTGCGCCGGAGCTGGAGCGGCTCCGAACCGTCATACGTCCGGCTCTATCTCGAACAGGGAGACTGGGGCCGCGACGACGCATGGAACAAGCTCGCCTATCACCTGTTCGAGGTGTTCCAGTCCGCCTGCCTCATCCCCATGACGCTGCAAATGCGTCTGCTCAACGGTTGCAAGGCCAATAACGAGTGGGCTTCTCAGGCGACTTTCGAGAGCTGGCTGGCCGCCGACAGGGTACACCTCAACGAACAGATCGCGGACGAGCACGACGAAGTGTACGAGCGTGGTCCCCAGGCCGCTGAAGCCCTCACACGGGCGAATCTGCGGCTGGTGGTCAGTGTCGCCAAGCGTTACATGGGGCGCGGCATCAACTTCCTGGATTTGATCCAGGAGGGCAACATCGGTCTGCTGCGCGCCGTAGAGAAGTTCGATCACACCAAGGGTTTCAAATTCAGCACCTACGCGACGTGGTGGATTCGCCAGGCGATCAGCCGCGCGATTGCCGACCAGGCGCGCACCATCCGCATTCCGGTACACATGGTCGAGACGATCAACCGCTTGATGCGCATCCAGCGCGATCTGATCCAGGAACTCGGCTCCGAACCGACTGCCGAACAAATCGCGATCGAAATGGAGTTTTTGGAGCCAGCCGAGATCAAAGCCATCCGCGAGACGTGGGGCCAGGACGAAAAGCTCGACCCGGCGCTGTCACGCAAGCTGCGCCGTGCGGCCAACAAGGTCCGGCGGATTCTACGCATCGCGCAGGAGCCGATGTCGCTGGAAATGCCCGTCGGCCAGGAAGACTCCAGCCTGCTGGGGGACTTCATCGAGGACGACAAGATCCTTGGCCCGGTGGATGCCGCCGCGCGGCAGCTGCTCAAAGAGCAGATCCGGGGTGCGCTGTCGGTGCTGAACGCCCGCGAGCGCGAAGTGCTCGAAATGCGCTTTGGCCTGACGGACGGGCAGGAACATACACTTGAAGAAGTAGGCCGTCACTTTGGCGTCACGCGCGAGCGCATCCGCCAGATTGAGGCCAAGGCGCTGCGTAAACTGCGCCACCCCAACCGCAGCCACCCGCTGCGCGATTACCTGGAGCTTTAAGCAGCAGTAAGCAGCAGGGCTCAGGCAGCCTGTTATGCCTCTAAAAATGTTAACCTACTGTCCCGTTTGTGGTGAACCTCTCGCCCACCGGTCCGCTGGCGGGCGAGAGCGTCTATTTTGTCCCTCGTGCGGTTACGTCCATTATCAAAACCCCGTGCCGTCCGTTGGCCTTGTGATCGAGATGGACGGTGGCCTGATCCTGGTCAAACGCGGCGGCAGCGTCAAGACCGGCCAGTGGGCCTTCCCTTCCGGCTACATCGAAGAGGATGAAAGCGTCGAAGAAGCCGCCGTGCGCGAAAGCCGCGAGGAAACGGGGCTGGATGTCGAGCTGATCGACCTGCTGGGCGTCTACTCGTTTCCCGAAGGCCCACCATCCAGTGGCATCATCGTCTTCTACCGCGCCCGGCCCGTCGGCGGCACGCTCTGCGCCGGAGACGACGCCCAGGAAGCGCGTGTTTTTGCGCCCGACGATGTGCCCGACATGCCCTTCCGCACGCACCGTCAGGTCTTGCAGCGCTGGCGTATCCTTCTGCACCAGCGGCAGATTGCGCGGGAGTCAAACGAGCTGTTTTACATCCGTCAGGCGGAGCCAGCCGACGCCCCCGTGATCCTCGAACTGCTCAAGCTGGTGGATGCCAACCACGATTTGAGCGAGGAAGAATGTCAGGCGGTGATGTTGCGCTTTGCCGAGCGCCAGACGATCAGCGTGTTTGTCGCGGAAACGACGGGCACGCCGCACGACACGATCGGCTTTGTCGCGCTCTCGCTGATGCAAACGCTGACGGGTGCGCGCGGCTGGATCGATGACATGGCGGTGGCCGTCGGGTATCGCGGCGAAGGCGTGGGCGCGGCCCTGCTCGAAGCGGCGATGCGGCACGCCAACCGGCTCAACCTCACGCACCTGTACGTCAACACCGGGCGCGGGAACGAAGCAACGCGCGCCTTTTATCAGGCCGCCGGGTTCCTGGACGGGGCCATCTCCTATCTGCGTATTCGCTGATCACGTCCACCCGCTTCCGCGTATAACTTACCAAAGCGTAATCGGCCCGCACGATGGGAGTGAACGGATGAAGCTGCGCACCCTCACCCTGGGAGCAATCCTGATTGCAGCGCTGGCGGCCTGCCAGAAAGCTGAAACCGCCTCTACGCCCACCCCAAACCAGGAAAGCATCCAGGCGGCGGGCACCCTGTTCGCCCAACCGACCCGCCCCCCACGCACCACGCCCACCTCGACCCCGCAGAGCGATATCGAGCTTGAGCTAAGCCGCACCACTGCCGGAATGGAAGAGGCGGTGCTGGCCGGAGATTTCGACCGGTACATGAGCTACGTGTGGCCGGACGATCCCGTGTTCTACCAGGAACAAACCGCCTGGGCGCGAGACTGGGAAGCACACCCGTTGGGCCACTTTGAAGTCAACCTGTCGCGCATTGACACGCCCGATCCCAACATGGCGACTGCGCGCACGACGATCCTGTGGACGCAGGAGGACGCCTCGCGCAGTGGATCGTCTGGCGGAACGACCATCACCGCGGTGTTCCGGCGCGCCGAGGACCGGTGGCTGTATGCGGGCGCGCAGTGGGAAACGCTGGAAACGGACGGATTCGAGCTTCAATTCTTCGAAACGCCGCTCTACGATAACCGCCATCAGGCCGAGATCCTGCTTGCAGAACTGCCCGGCGTGTATACGCGCATCACGCGCGAGCTGGACTACACGCCGGATACTCCGGCCCAGCTCAAACTTTACGACAGCGCCGCCACGCTGCAAACCGTGACCCGCATATCGATGTCCGGCCTGTCGCAGTGGGTCGCCCCCGGTGAAGCGATCAAAATGACGCTGGGCGTCTACAACACCGCGCCGGAAACGGCAGAAGCGGCACGCGAATATACGCGTTACGTGCTGTACGCGATGGCCGGAGGCACGCAAGAGCCATATCCCTGGTGGCTCGAACAGGGCATGGGCGAATACGGCGCGTCCCTGTTCCGCACGCTCAGCCAGCGCACCCGCGTGCTGGAACGCGTCGCGGCGGTTGCCGGGGGCACGAGCACGTCGTCAAGCAGCCTCCTCCCCTGGGATACGCTGGTTACCGTACCCGCGTTGAGCAGCACGCAGCGCCAGTTTGCCATCGACCAGTCTTATACGCTGGTGCTGTATGTCCGCGAAGTCCACGGCGCGGACGCGCTCAACGCGTGGCTGAAAGCGATCGCGGGTGGCGCGGCAGTCGAAGACGCAACGCAAGACACGCTCGGTACGAGCGTCGATGAACTCGACGCTGCATGGCGCGAATGGCTTCCACAGCAGATCAACTAACTTTCCCCTCCCTCAGCAGGCGGTGTTGAGGGAGGCGCAGAACAAATCTCCACTTTTGCGCGGCAAGATGCTACAATAAGCGTCGATCCGCTGCCGCACAATATAGAGTAATCATGACCGAACGGCTTTATTACACCGACTCGTATACCATCTCGTTTCAGGCCCAGATCGTCAAACGCACGACGATCGACGACGCTCCGGCAGTCGTGCTGGATCGAAGCTACTTCTATCCCACCAGTGGCGGCCAGCCCAACGACACCGGCCAGATCAACGGCGTGCCCGTGGTCGATGTCGCCATCCGGGAGGCCGACGGCGTTGTGCTGCACATCCTGAACGGTGACCTGCCGCTCGGCCCGGCGCACGCCCAGATCGATTGGGCGCGCCGCTTCGACCACATGCAGCACCACACCGGCCAGCATATCCTCTCGCAGGCGTTCATCGAGCTGCTGGAAGCCGAAACCGTCGGCTTTCATATGAGTCCCGACAGCATCACGATCGATCTGAATACGCTCCCGCCCGACGCGGCACAGGTTGCCGCCGTGGAGGATCGCGCCAACGCGATCCTGGCGGAAAACCGGCCCGTGCGCGTGCTGTTTCCCACCGAGCAGGAGATCCCGGCGCTGCACCTGCGCAAGATCCCGCCCGTCGAGGGGCGGCTGCGCGTCGTAGACATCGGCGGCTACGACCGCACGGCCTGTGGGGGCACACATGTCGCCCATACCGGCGAAGTGGGCATGATCAAGATTCTGCGTATCGACCGGCGCGGCGAGACGTCGCGGGTCGAATTCCGCTGCGGGCAGCGGGCGCTGCTGGATTACCGGCAGAAAAACGCGCTGATGAACCAGCTTGCGGCGGAAATGACCGTGGGTTTCTGGGAAGTCCCTGCGGCGTTGGAGCGGCTGCGCGCGGAAGCGCAGGACCTCCGGCGCGAAGTCCGTGCACTGCGGTCGGCAGTGCTCGAACAGGAAGCGGCGGCAGTCTGGCAAGCCGCCGAGCGCCCGAATGGCTATGCGCTCATTGTGAAAGCATTCGCGGACCGTGACGCGGGGGAAGTGCGCCAGTTCGTCCAACTGCTCGTCGCGCACCCGGCGACGGTTGCGTTGTGCGGGTTGGCCGGAGATAAGGCCCAAATTCTCGCCGCACGATCGGACGATTTGCCTTTTGATATGGTTCCCATCCTCAAGCGAGGGCTGGCCGCGCTGGGCGTCGATCGCGGCGGCGGGCGGCCTTCTTTTGCCCAGGGCGGCGGGACGTCTGCCTCTGTGGCGGATGTCGAAAACGCGCTGCAAAACGCGCTGCAAGCGCTCCAGTAGAACGAAGGATAGCAACGTGCACGTACTGGCCCCTGATGTTTTTGTCGAAACCAACTTCCGGCGTGTGACCGTTGGAGCCATCCTGACCGGTGATGGCTTCGTCCTGATCGACACACCACCCTTCCCCGACGATGCCCAAGCGTGGCGCGAAACCCTGGCCGACCTATCGGACAAGCCCGTCATCGCCATTATCAACACCGACTGCCACCGCGACCGGATTTTGGGGAACTGTTGGTTTCACTCCCGCGTGGTCGTCGCGCACGAAGATACCATCGCGCACGCCCAGCAGCTTCCGCCCAACCTCATCGATGCCGGGGCGGAAACTTTCAGCCCGTATCCCATGGATCGAGGGGCGCTGACCGGTGTACGAGTGCGCCTGCCTTCAGTCGGCTTCACGCAGCGCATGCAGCTTCGCTACGGCCAGCATGAAATTTCGCTGCTGTCGATGGCGGGCCCGACGACGGGCAACCTCTGGGTCCACCTGCCAGATCACCGCATCCTCTTCACGGGCGACAGCATCCTGACCGGCCAGCATCCCTACATCACCGGAGCCTGTACGAAAAACTGGCTCGACAACCTGACCGCGCTGCGTCGCGCCCGCTTCCCCGCCGATTACATTGTGCCGGGGCGCGGTGAGCCGACGACGAAGGAAGCCACCGAATCCGTATCGAACTACTTGCGGCTGGCACGCCGCCGTGTATACAGCCTCTACCGCCTGGGACGCCCGCGCGCCGATACTTCGACGCTCGTCGCGGAACTGATGGAGATGTTCCCATTCCCCGAAACCGAAAGCGAACGCATCCAGCGCCGGATCAAGCTGGGGCTGGACCGGATCTACGAAGAATTCCGCCTGAGCGAGAAGACCAACGACGGGGCGGGCAAACCCTGACGACGCCTTATGAGACTGTTGGCGGAACAACGAGAGAGCACATTACGACAGGGTCAATAAGAACGCAAAAAGCGCCAAAACGGCTTATCGTTTTGGCTTGTTTTATGTTATACTGCATCCAATTGTATGGACCGCTATAATACAACCATAGTCCCCGCACCCCACTCGGGCTCAGGTGGACCTGGGCACCGGGAACGGCACCCGGTTGGCTGTGAACCGCTCGCAGGATACTATGCCAGACGCGACCATTTTGTTCGTAGAAGATAACGAAGATCTGCGGAAAAACGCCGCTCTGGTCCTGGAACTCGAAGGCTATGACGTGCGCCTGGCCTCGGATGGGCTGGAAGCACTGACGATGCTCTCGGAGGGACTTCAGCCGCACCTGATCGTCAGCGACATCATGATGCCGCGCATGGACGGTTACCAGCTGTTCCAGGCCGTGCAGCAGGAACCGCAGCTTCGCGGCGTGCCGTTCATCTTTTTGACGGCGCGCGGATCGCGTCAGGACATCACAACGGGCAAACAGCTTGGCGTCGATGATTATCTGGTCAAGCCGTTCGATCCCGAAGACTTTTTGATCGCCATCGAAAACAAGCTGCGCCGCACCGAGGCCATGCGCGCGGACGCCGTGCAGCAGCTAGACGAAGCGCGGCAGGTCCTCGTGCAGCTGCTTTCCCACGAGCTGCGCACGCCCCTCACCTACGTCACCGGAGGATTCGCGCTGCTGGCCGAGGAGCTGGACGAGGCGAAAAGCGGGACCAACCAGCGCGACATTGACGTCAGCCTCAGCCTCATTCAAAGCGGCACGCAGCGCCTGAACCGTCTGGCCGAGCAGATGGTGCTCTATTCGCAGATCATCAGCGGCTATGTCAGGGCACAGGTGGTTGATCTGGGCGAGCCTGTCGAACTGGACAGCCTGCTTTATGACGCGCTGACGACCTACCGCAAACTGGCCAAAGAGCGCGAGATCATCTTCAGGCAATCCTCGTCGAGCGACTCACCGCTGCTGGTCGTTGGTCTGCGCGACTTACTGGTCAACGCGATCAGCGAAATCCTGCTCAACGCGATCCAATACTCACCGCGCGGCGTAGAAGTCGCCCTTGACATCTTCGAGGACGCCGAATTTGCCGCGCTGCGCATCACGGACTGGGGACCCGGTATTCCGCCCGAAGATCAGGCCGGGATCTGGGACGTACTGATCCAGTCCAAGCGCGACGAAAACGAGCAGCAGGGTGCGGGCATGGGACTGCCTATCGCGCGCGGTATCATTACCGCTCACCAGGGCACGGTAGAACTGGTCAGCGAGTTAGGCGTGGGCACGAGCATCACGATCCGCCTCCCGCGCATCCTATCCCCCGACGATACACTGCCGCTGTCCTAAAAACCCAGGGTCGCGCCTCCATCTACGAGCAGCGTCTGGCCGCGAATCATGAACGCATCCGGCGAGCACAAAAAGGTCACTGCCGAAGCGATGTCCTCCGGCGTCACGATCTGCTGCGCCGGAGTGCGCTCCAGGGCATAGCGGAACCGCTCCTCGAAATGCTCCCGCATATTCGGAAAATGTTTCAGCGCATCGGTTTCGACCATGCCTGCCGAGACGGCATTGACCACGATCTGCATCGGGGCCAGCTCCACCGCCAGATAACGCGTCACGGCTTCCAGCGCCGCCTTTGACGCCCCCACCACGACGTATTCCGGCAGCACCCGCACCGATCCCACGCTCGACACGTTGACGATCGCCCCGCCGCCGCGCGCCTGCAGCTGCGGCGCAGCCCGCTGCGCGAGGAACAGCGCCGCGCGCGCGTTGATGTTCAGCGTCCAGTCCCAGCCCTTGACGCGCTGCTCCATGACCGGGCGGTTATAGCCGGAGGCGGCGTTGTGCACCAGAATATCCAGCCCGCCCAACTGCGCGACCGTCTCGTCTACCAACCGCTCAATATCCTCCTGCACACCTACATCAGCGCGGACGACGAGCGCGCGGCGGCCCAGCGCTTCGACTTCGGCGGCGGTTTCCTCTGCGGGCGCGCGGTTGCGGAAGTAGTTGATCACCACATCCGCACCCTCCCCTGCAAAACGCAGCGCAATCGCTTTGCCAATGCCGCGTCCGCTGCCGGTAACCAGCACAACTTTGCCGTCAAAACGCCTGGGAGTGTCCATAGCCGGTCCTTTGTTCGATCGCTGCCGGAAGCACAGCGAAACTGTCGATGTTGAAGGGGTGCTATGAGACTACAACACTAGAGGGGCGGTAAAGGCGCGATTTCGATGTGGTCCAGGGCGAGCCACTGCGGGTCGGGCGGGGTCAGACAGCCGAACTTGAAGCGGCCCTGCGGCGTCACGACCGCATACTGGTTATCCATCCACGCGATAAATCCCAGCGGGCCGCGCGGCGCGGACGGAGTCACCAGCACCGTCTGCCCATTCACGCGGAAAATCACCGATGACGACTGCCATTCCAGTTCGTACGTGTGCGGCTCGTCCAGATCCACGGGCAGCAGGGCTTCCGCAGCGCCCAGCGCCCACTGCGCGACCGGCCACAGGCGGCGATACAGAGCAGGCACGCGCATCAACAGAAAACCCAGCGGCGCGAACGGAGCCAGCGCCAGAAACGCGGGGCGGCTGGCGTCGAGCACGGCAGCTTTCCAGCCCCAGCCGGGTACGCCTTGCGCCAGGGCCATATCGTTCGGCTGCGATCCGAAGAAGAACCACGCCGCGCGCGGCAAGCGCGGCAGCATCCGCACGGACGCCACGAACGGCTGGTTCCAGAACCCAAACCCCGCCGTGCCTTTGATTTCACCTTTGGGATGCGACGCCCAGGCTCGCACCGTCATACGCAGCGGGGGACGCCAGGGATAATCGCGCCGCGCCAGCCCGGCGTAGTCGGTGATCTGCGCGTCGCTGTACTGCGCGGCACTCGCGCCATCGATCGCGCAGCGCAGCGCCCCATCGACGAGATCGAGCGTTCCACGCCCGGCGGTCCACGGCGACCAGCGCTCGCGCCAGCGTGCGTCTTCAAATGTCTCACGCACCGGTTCGCTCATGCGCCCTGCTCCGCCAGCAGCGACTCCAGTCCCAGCCGCACCCCGGCATTTTCCCGAAAGTGAATCGCGTGCATTCCCACGACCCGCGCACCATCGATGTTCGCCGGAGCATCGTCCACGAACACGCTCTCCTCCGGCGCGACGTGCAGCGCGGCCAACACCGACTCGTAAGCACGCGGATTGGGCTTCATCACGCCGAGGCTTGCGGAAATAACGATCTCGTCGAACAGCGGCTCGATGCCCAGCGCACGGATCTTTTCCGCCAGTTGGGGCCGGTCGTTGCTAAGGATCGCCGTCTGCAAGCCACGCTCGTGGCGCAGCCCACGCACGAGATCCATCAGCTCCGTATTGAGACGGTCGCCGCTGAAGTAATCGCGCGCAAAATCGGGGATCTGTTCCGGCGGCAGGCCCAACGCCCCCGCAACCGCGTCCCAGTAGGCCGCATCGTCCAGGCGACCCAACTGCGCCTGAATCCAGGCCTCGCTGCCGTGCACGGCCCGCTCCGCGCTGCCGGGCGGCAGGTTCAGCCGCCGGTCCCAAGCGAGGCGCGGGCTGTAATCCTCGGTTCGTACGATGACGCCGCCAAAGTCAAGAATGAGCGCTTTAATCATTACTCAATTTGTGTTAAAGTCTGCCTAAGCAAAGTCAGGGATAATCCAATCAAGCTCAAACGCTTTCATACTATAACACAAGGGTGATTCAGGCAGCAGAACCTGTATGACATCGACCGCAGATAACGTACCGGCACGCAGCACAGACCAGCACGCGCTCCGCTTCTATGAGCGCTGGTGGATTCTGGCTAACGCGATGACGGACGGTCTGCTCTACCATCTGTGGCGCGCCATTTACCGCTTCAGCAAACAGGGCCTCAGAGAAGCTGCCGCCCTCTCCTATTACGCCATCTTCTCGCTGTTCCCGCTGATCCTGCTGCTGCTGATCATCATCGGCACGGTGTTCGGCCCCGCCGCCGCGCATAACCAGATCAACGACGTGCTCCGGCTGTTTTTGCCCGCGTCTACGTCCAACTTCATTCAAGACAACATCGCCGAAGCGCTCAAGCAGCGCAGCGGCTTTGGAATCGTAGCGGCGATCACCCTCACGTGGTCGGCACTGGGACTGTTTTCGGGTCTGTCGTCGGCGCTCAGCCGGACCTTCCGCGACACGAACCCGCGCAATACGTGGCAGCAGCGTGTGTTCGGCATGGTGATCGTGGTGTCGTTGGGGGCGCTGCTGTTGGCGTCGCTGGCGACCTCGGTGATCTTCGGCCTGCTGGACCTGCTGATGTTTTATAACTCGTCGTCATGGCTGACGATGGGGGCGCTGATCGTGCCGCTCAGCCTCAGCGTGGCGATCTTCGGCTTCCTGTACCGCTTCGTACCGCGCCGCCGCGTGCGCTGGGACGCGATCTGGGTCGCGGCGTTCGTGGCCGGATCGACCTGGGAAGTCGCCAAGCGGTTGTTTGCGTGGTATCTGGATAATTTCGCATCCTACAACGCCGTCTACGGCCCTGTGGCGACGCTGATCATCACGATGCTGTGGATTTACCTCACGGCGATCATCGTGCTGCTGGGCGCGGAGATTTGCGTCTCGCTGGACGACTGGATGAGCAAGAAGTCGGTGCAGAACCTGTCGTTCCACGCCGACCCCTCGCGTGAGTTGTTGTGATCCTGGCGCGGGATCATTCCCGCACCAGGACGTAGACTAATCCTTCCAAATTCGGGTCGTACGAGGCCTGGCTGCACCCGTTCGTGCGCAGGCAAACCCGCAGCCCTACTTTGTCGAACAGGTCTTCCATGTCTTCCGCCGAGGGCCACCACGCGCGCCGCCAGTACTCTGCGCGACGGTGCTCCGGTCCGAAGACGACCGTCTGCGCTTCGTAGAAACGCTCGCGCCGGTCGAAGCGGTAGCGGTAGATCGCCGCGCCGCCGTCCCATTCGTCCCACTGCTGCGAGCGGTTCGGCAGTTCGTGCTGCCAGTCGCTCGCGCCGAGCAGGACGCGCCCGCCGGGCCGTACCAGGGCCGCGACGTTCTCCAGCGCCTGCCGGGCCTGTTCCCGGCTGGAAAACCACGTCAGCAGATTGCCGCAAAACTGAGCGACCGCGTCGAACGAGCCGCGCAGCGGCAGGTTCATAACGTTGGCTTCCACCCAGTTCACGGCCAATCCATGCCGCCGCGCGTTGTAGCGCGCGACCGCGAGCAAGTCTCTCGACAGGTCCAGTCCGGTCACGTTCAGGCCATACGCGGCGAGCGGCAGGCTGTGACGCCCCCACCCGCAGCCCAGGTCCAGCACCCGGTCACCGGGGTGGAGACGGAGCGCGCGTACTGCAAACTGGACCTCATGTTCCGTATTCTCTGCCCATGCGCCTGGCGAGCCGCCGGACATCATCCGGCGCGCCCACTCTGCCGCCACCTGGCGGGACCAAGCACTATTCGCCTTGTCGAACGTTACGTTCGTTGTCGTCAGCGTTAACGTACTCACGGCGACGAGTTCCTTTCGTCGGCATCACGGGCAAGCTGTGCAGCGGCCTAACCGTTGCGTTTCAGCTTTCCCGTGCGCTTCGTATAACGCTCCGCGCGCTGGAACAGGTAGACGCCCAGCGGGAGCATCACAATGCCCATTAAGAGTAAAGGCCACACGTAATGAGTCGGAGCGGCGGTGGATTGATCCGGGAGCAGCGCCGCGCGCATGCCTTCCAGAACGTACGTCGCAGGCGACAGCCGCGACAGTGCCTGGAGCCAGTCTGGCAACACGCTCACCGGGTAATACACGCCCGAAACCAGCAAGAACAACGCCTGCACGATGTTGGTCATCTGCGCGCCGCGTTCCGGATACAGCAGGGGCAAAATCGATGCCACCACGCCGATCCCCACGAACGACACGCTGCCTACCAGCAAGATACCCGCCGCGCTCAGGAAATCCGCACCGACAAAGTGCAGATCGAAGAACGACGACACCACGACGCCAATCACCACCGTGAACAGAAAACTGTACAGCACGGCGAACAGCGTCTGGCCGATCATCTGGTTGAAGCGCCGGACGGGAGCCATAAAGGTGTACTCGATGGTCCCTTCCCACCGCTCCCAGGCGATCATCTCGCTCACGTTGTTAAAAATGCCGGATAAAAAGTGCCACACCAACGTACCCACCAGCAGGTACGTGATCAGGAAGTTCGTATCAAGGGACTGCTGGCCCGTGATCGTGCTCGCGCCCGCGCCGATGAACGTCACCGAAAGGGCGTTGGCGATGGAGTAAAACAGCCAGACCACTTCCCAACCCCAGTAGCGCTTGACGAGGTTGAAGTTCCGCGCCACAAACGCATACGACTGTCGTGCTTCGATTTGGATGTTCTGGATCATCGTCGCTGTCCTCCTTAGCCCTGAGCCGCTTCCAGCTCGAGATCGTCGATGTCATCCTTCTGGACGAGGTCTTTCCCCGTCAGCTCCATGAACACGTCTTCGAGCGTCGGCTCGTGCCCGTTGCGGCGCACCATACGCTTCAGCCCGGCGGGCGTGTCCATTGCGACGATCTTGCCGTCGTCCAGAATGGCGATCCGGTCGCACAGCGCGTCGGCCTCGTTCATGTCGTGCGTGGTGATGAGGATCGTCGCGTCGTGTACGTCGCGCAGCTCGTTCACAAACGTCTGCACTTCCATCTTCGAGCGCGGATCGAGGCCGGTCGTCGGCTCGTCCAGCAGCAGCAGGATCGGCTGGGTCAGGAAAGCCCGCGCGATGGCGACCTTCTGCTGCATACCGCGGCTCATGTCTTCCATCGGGCTGGTATAGGTGTCCTTACGCAGGCCCAACCGGCCCAGGATCTCTTGTGCTTTCACGTCGGCTTCCTTGCCTGACACGCCGTACAACCGCGCGCCGTAGAGCAAGTTTTCCTTCGGACTCAGCTTCTTGAAGAACGCCGCCTCAACCGACACGCGGTTGATCAGGCGTTTCACCTGCATCTCGTGATCGACCACATCCAGACCAAACACGTTGATCGTGCCCTCGTCGGGCAGCAGCAGCGTGGAGAGCAGCCGGATCAACGTGGACTTGCCGGAGCCGTTCGGCCCCAACACGCCGAAGATCTCGCGCCGCTGGACCTCGAAAGACACGTGGTCCACTGCTGTGGTGATCTGCTTGCCACGCCGGGCTTTGAGCGCGTCACCGTTCGTCGCGTCGCCGTTGGAGTCGTTTTTCCCGGTGCGGAATAACTGTCGCCACCAGGGGGTCGCCGCCACGTGGAAGCGCTTCACGACATCGTTCACGACGAGCGCGGGAACCGACGGGGCAATCTGGTTGCTCATGGTTTCTAATCCTTCTCTGGTCACGTCGAGAACGTGCTCTGCATACTGACCGTGTTCCACTGCATTTCATCCTTGTGCTTCAAAACAAAAAGCCGCGAGCTTGTGCCCACGGCTTGGCAGTATTCCACGCAGGGAAATAAAAAGGCCGTGGGCTTGCGCCCACGGCCATGAACCTCATCGAAGGTTACCTAATGGCGAGTAGGCGCAATACGACAAGGATCAGCTCCGATGCCGTCAAAACGATGTGCCAAAACTTTGGTGGTATACATTGCCATTTCGCGCCTTCTCCTTTCATAGGCTGATGGCAGTATAGCATGGCGGGCAAGCGCGTGTCAAGCATCCATAGCGCCCAAAACGGAATCATCCGACCAATGCAGTTTTTTCCCGGCACGATGCGCGTATAATGAAGAAACATAGAAGCAAAAAGGAGCGCGCCATGTCCGCAGACTTCGACGCCATCTTCGATCGCCTCAAGGCCCTACTCACCCGCCATGCCCCAGATCTTGTCGTCGTGCACGACGCACCCGGCAACTACTATCTCGATACGACCGTTAAGGGTCCCAACAAAAAGCCGCTGTTCTTCGGCGCGGTGCAGATCAAGAAAAACTACGTCAGCTATCACCTGATGCCCATCTACATGTACCCGGACCTGCTCGACGGCCATTCCGAGGAGCTGAAAAAGCGCATGCAGGGCAAGTCGTGCTTCAACTTCAAGAATGTGGACGAGCCGCTGCTGGCCGAGCTTTCGACACTCACCGAGCAGGCGTACGACTGGCTGGCGCGCGAGCACCTGTCCGGGCGTTAGACCGGCCTCAACCCTGATCGGTTGCGCCGAGATCGCGGATCGCGGGCAGCCCGGCCAGCGAGGTCGCGGCCCGCACCGCGCGCCGGATCGCGGCGGCGACTGC